>CAMHCL010000108.1 GCA_946183625.1 uncultured Lachnospiraceae bacterium | reverse complement strand
CAGTTGAGACAACAGCTAAAAAGTCTACTAAGAAGGCTTCTACCAAGAAAGAGGAAACAGCTGAGCAGGCAGCTCCTGCAAAGAAGACTTCATCCAAGAAGACAACCAAGAAGGATGAGGAAGCAGTTGAGACAACAGCTAAAAAGTCTACTAAGAAGGCTTCTACCAAGAAAGAGGAAACAGCTGAGCAGGCAGCTCCTGCAAAGAAGACTTCATCCAAGAAGACAACCAAGAAGGATGAGGAAGCAGTTGAGACAACAGCTAAAAAGTCTACTAAGAAGGCTTCTACCAAGAAAGAGGAGACAGCTGAGCAGGAAACAGCTGAAAAGGAAGCTCCTGCAAAGAAGACTACAAAGAAGAAGACTACTAAAGCAAAGGAAGAGACTAAGGCTGAGGAAGCTGTAGATGAAGGAAAAGCAGAAGAAGCAGCTCCTGCAGAGCATTTAGACCCTGAAAAGCTGGATGAACTCTTTGTAAGCAAGTTAAATGAACTTCTTGAGTCTGCAAAGAAAAAGAAGAATGTAATCCAGGATGATGAAATCATCGAGATACTTCGCGGAAGCCAGGATCTCCTTACACCTGATTACATGGCTAAGGCACTTGATTTCTTTGAGAAGAATGGCGTTGATGTACTTCAGATTACTGATGACGATGACGATATAGATATAGATGACGATATTAAGTTTGATCTCGATGAAGAGGAAGAGATTGACCTTGAGAATATAGATATGTCTGTTCCTGAAGGTGTAAGCCTTGAGGATCCTGTAAGAATGTATCTCAAGGAGATAGGTAAGGTTCCTCTTCTTACAGCTGAGGAAGAGATTGATCTTGCTCAGAGAATGGAAGCAGGAGATGAGTATGCTAAGAAGCAGCTGGCTGAAGCAAACCTCAGACTGGTTGTAAGTATTGCCAAGAGATATGTAGGCCGTGGAATGCTTTTCCTTGATCTGATCCAGGAAGGTAACATGGGACTTATTAAGGCTGTTGAGAAGTTCGATTACAGCAAAGGTTATAAGTTCTCTACATATGCTACATGGTGGATCAGACAGGCTATCACAAGAGCTATTGCAGACCAGGCCAGAACTATCCGTATTCCTGTTCATATGGTTGAAACCATCAACAAGCTCACCAGAGTATCCAGACAGCTGCTCCAGGAGCTGGGCAGAGAGCCAAGTCCTGAGGAAATAGCGGAAGAAATGGATATCCCTGTAGACAGAGTAAGAGAGATACAGAAGATATCACAGGAGCCTGTTTCACTTGAGACACCAATCGGTGAAGAGGAAGACAGTCACCTGGGAGATTTCCTTCCAGATGATGATGTTCCTGCTCCATCAGAGGCCGCTGCATCAATGATTCTTAAGGAGCAGCTGGTTGAAGTGCTTGGTACACTTACAGAAAGAGAGCAGAAGGTTCTCCGACTCAGATTTGGTCTTGATGACGGAAGAGCTAGAACACTGGAAGAAGTAGGTAAAGAGTTCAACGTAACTCGTGAGAGAATAAGACAGATAGAGGCTAAGGCGCTCAGAAAGCTGAGACACCCAAGCCGTTCACGTAAGCTTAAGGAGTTCCTGGAGTAATGATATCCCGCAGGCTGAGTACAATTATAGATATGGTTTCTGATGGCAGACGTTCCATAGCCGATATAGGCTGTGACCATGCCATAGTTTCCATTGAGCTTGCAAAGAAATATCCTGATACTCACATCATTGCCATGGACGTGGCAGAGGGCCCGCTTCAGATTGCCAGAGAAAATATAGTGGCAGCAGGGTTTGGAGACAGGATAGAAACCAGACTGTCAGATGGATTTGAAAAGCTGGGTAAAGGGGAGACTGATACAGCAATAATAGCCGGTATGGGCGGCATGCTTGTTACCTCGATACTAAGCAGAGGAAAGAGTACATTTGACAAAGGATATGAATTAATTTTATCTCCTCAATCTGATATGCAACACTTTCGTACCTTTTTACGCACTAATAATATATACATCAAAAAAGAGGCAATGCTCTATGAGGATGGAAAGTATTATGTGATAGTAAAATGTACTTATGACCCGGATGTGGCTGAAACATCTGAAGTTTCGGCTGATTCGAGGGATGAAAGGCTGACACAGGCTGCATTTGATTGTTATGGCAGATACCTGCTGGAGCATAAGGATGAGGTCTGCAGGATATATATACTTGGGGAGATAGAAAAAATTAATTCGGTATTATGTAAACTAAACAGAACTGACAGCGATGCTGCTCGAAACCGCAGTCTTGAGCTGAACAGTGAGCTGGACATAGCCGTAAAGGCTCTGGATATAATGGAGAAGGGTTATGGCAAAGGATAAGATAATAGACGTTAAGATATACGTTGATAATGATGAAAACTATGAGAAGGTTATAAGCGTTCAAGCCGGTTCAACTCTTGGGGAGATCGCAGAGAAGGCTTTTAAATCTGATAAATGGAATTATGTGGCTGCTACCATAAAGGGAAGGCTGAGGGAACTTCCTGCAAGGATCAATAATGATGCAGAGATCACATTTATATCGATAGGCTCTACTATTGGATTTGACCTGTATAAGAGAAGTCTTGTATTTATAGTGCTCAAGGCTATGTACGATTATCTGGGAGATGAGAAGAGTAATCTGATAAGAGTAATGTATTCTCTGGGACCTGGATTCTTCTGCAAGGTTATGAATGATGATGTTAAGCTTACAGAGGAAGACGTAGTCAAGGTTAAGGAACGTATCGATAAGATAATTGCTGATGATGTCAAGTTCGAGAAGAGAGTGGCTCTTGCACAGGAAGCCGAAGCAGACTTTGCAGCCAGGGGATATGAAGATAAAGCAAAGCTGATGAAATATAGAAGATCTTCAAGGATCAATCTATATGAAATTGATGGATTTACCGATTATTTCTATGGGTATATGGTTCCGTCGGCAGGTTATATCAAGGAATATGATATAAAGCTTTATGCAGACGGATTTGTAATTGCTATTGCAGACAAGAGAACCATGACTATCCATACGGAGTATAAGGCACCGCCTAAATTATATAATCTGCTCAGACAGTCTGAAGACTGGGGCGCACATATGAATATTAATTGCGTCGGAGATCTGAATGATATCATAGTTAAGGGCGGGTCAAATGGAATAATACTTCTTCAGGAAGCTCTCATGGAGAAGCAGATAGGCGATATAGCCAGAACTATCAAGGATGAAAACAAGAAGCTGATCCTGATAGCAGGACCGTCGTCCTCAGGAAAGACTACATTTTCCAACAGGCTCAGTGTTCAGCTGGCTACCATCGGTATAAGACCTCATCCTATTGCAATGGATGATTTCTTTAAGAATAGAGAAGATACTCCGAGGGATGAGAATGGCAAGTATGATTTTGAATGCATAGAAGCCATGGATATGGAGCTTTTCTCTAATACTATGAACAGACTTCTGAAGGGCGAAGAGGTAGATATGCCAACCTTCGACTTTACTGAGGGCTGTAAGAAGTATACAGGCAGGAAGCTGAAGCTGGGAGAGGATGATATCCTGGTGGTTGAGGGCATACATGCTCTGAATCCGATCACATCCCAGTCAATCTCAGCTGATAATAGTTATAAGATATATATCAGCTGTCTGACACAGCTCAACCTAGATGAACATAATAGAATATCTACCACAGATACAAGGCTGCTCAGACGTATAGTCCGAGATGCAAGAACTAGGGGGAACGATGCTCAGAAGACTATAAGCATGTGGCCATCTGTCAGAAAGGGAGAGAACGAAAATATCTTCCCATATCAGGAAGAGGCGGATGTGATGTTCAATTCAGCCATGTTGTATGAATTGCCGGCGCTGAAGATATATGCAGAACCACTTCTTTACAGTGTTCCTAGAGATACTACGGAATATTATGAAGCGAAGAGATTGCTGAAGTTCCTGGATTATTTCCTGGGAATAGATATGACATCCGTTCCGATGAATTCCCTTATAAGAGAGTTCGCGGGTGGTGGATGTTTTAGAGTTTAAAACATATAAAAAAGCGAGCAGAACTATAAGCCGGGTTATGTCGTGGGTAATCATCTATCTAGACTCTGTGTTACCACAGAGCTCAAGCAACCTACCATGAGCTCGGCGGGCAGCGTCAACACTCGATCTTGGTCTTGCTTCGGATGGGGTTTACAATGCCTGGTCTGTTACCAGCCCAGCGGTGAGCTCTTACCTCGCCATTTCACCCTTACCTGACTCACATCACACTGAGGTGAGTGAGAAGGCGGTATACTTTCTGCTGCACTTTCCTGGGAGTCGCCTCCACCGGACGTTATCCGGCATCCTGCCCTATGAAGCCCGGACTTTCCTCACCTGACAATTACCTGATTGCAGGCACTGTGTCAGCCGCGATTACCTATTCTACTCGCTAGATGGTATTGTATCACAAAGATGCATTATTTCAATATTTTTTAGGAGTTACTACGATGAAGAAGATTAAAAGTATAATATCTTATTTTCTTATTTTTGCTTTTCTGCTCATGTGCTTGATCCCGCTTGGGAGTGTATATGCTGCGAAAAGATCTGATGATTTCGAGATTACTATCCAGTCTTCAAGTTATGATGTTGATGGCAATCTAACTGTAGAGATCGGCATTACTAATAATGGAAAGGATATGAGAGGCAGCATGGTTCTGTCTGTCCAGGATAGTAATGTTTATGCCTACAATGGATATGCGAAGGATATAGTTCTTCCGGCAGGTTCCACAAAGACATATGATTTCTACATTCCAACAGAAGCCATGAATGGTTCTGATGAGTTAAATGTTCTCATTTATGATACAAAGGATAAGCTCCTTCAGGATGAGAAATTTGACCAGATCAAGGCTGGTGCTTCCAGCTCGGGAACTACTAAATCATCATATGTGATAGGTATTCTGTCTGATACGCCTGATAAGATCCTTTATATCGGAGAACAGAATAATAACTCAGGCTATTATGTTGCTACACAGGACGGATATTATGCTGAGATTTTATCTGCCACAGATATAGTGGATTATCTTGATGATTTTGATATGCTTGTTATAAATGATTATGATACGTCTACATTAAGTGATGAGCAGATCAGTACTATTGAATCCTGGGTTTCCAGTGGTGGTTCATTGGTGATAGGTACAGGTGCAAATAAAGATCTGTCAATACAGGGATTCTCAGATTCATTTATTGATGTAGATGTAGTTGGCTCATATACGGAGTCGGTTTATGACTACGATACATATCAGTCAACTGCAACAG
>CAMHCL010000107.1 GCA_946183625.1 uncultured Lachnospiraceae bacterium | reverse complement strand
CAAAGAAACTGCAGGATGGAATAGGAGAATACTTAAAGAAGAGTATCAGCTTCTACGATGCCGGTGCGGAAGGGTTTTATCATGGGCTTGTTCTCGGGCTTATCGCTTTGATGGATAATCAGTATCGGATCAGGTCAAACAGAGAGGCCGGCGATGGACGATATGATATAAGCTTGTTGCCGAGGGAAAATAAATACCCGGGGATGATCATGGAATTAAAATGGGATAAAGATCTGAGTGATGAGGAACTGGATGCCTTATCCGCAAAGGCTCTTGATCAGATCAATGAGAAAGGGTATGACACAGAAATGCGTGAGGAGGGTGTAGCGGATATCATTAAATTTGGGATAGCATTCTCAGGAAAAAAAGTAAAGATAAGAACTGAATAGTATTGTGGTGATATTTTTTAAGGAGATTGGCAGAATATGAGTAAAGAATATGCAAATGATATATTAAGTCTGATAGATAAGTCACCGACTGCATTTCATGTTGTTGAAAATGCAAAGTCCATACTTGATTCGCAGGGTTTTACAGGACTTAAAGAATCTGAAGTATGGAAGCTTGAGGAGGGCGGAAAATATTATGTGACGCGAAATGATTCCTCCATCATAGCCTTTATGATCCCGAATAAAGATTATAAGGGTTTCAGGATCATCGCAAGTCACTCTGATTCACCATGTCCGAAGCTTAAGGAAGATTATGAGATGGATAAATGTGGATATGTGCGATTAAATGTTGAGAAGTATGGGGGAATGCTGCTGGCTCCGTGGTTTGATCGCCCGTTGTCGGTTGCCGGAAGAATACTGGTAAGAGATGAGAACGAAGCTTCGGGAATTAAATCTGTATTAGTAAATCTGGATAAGGATATAGCAGTTATCCCATCTCTTGCGATACATATGAACCGAGATGCGAATACCGGATATTCCTATAGTTTTCAGAAGGATATGCTGCCTATCGTCAGCACTTCAGGGGATTCTGCAAAAGATAAGAAAAACTCTATAATGTCTCTGGTGGCTGAGGCTTCAGGAGTAGAGAAGAACAGCATTCTCGGAAATGACTTATTTCTTTACATACGAGAGAAGGGAAAAGTCTGGGGCACCAGTGACGAGTTCATAGGTTCGGCCAGACTGGATGATCAGGAGTGCGTATGGTGTACCCTTGACGGATTTATAGATTCGATTAAGAGCGAGAATTCAGGATATGTAAAGATGATCTGCGTCTTCGATAATGAAGAGGTTGGTTCAAGAACCAAGCAGGGCGCAGATTCTAATTTCCTTGAGAATCTGATCAGCAGGATCAATGATAATCTTGGAAGAAGCAGAGAAGATTATTATACTGCCTATGCAAACAGTTTTATGATTTCGGCGGATAATGCCCATGCGCTTCATCCTGCACATTCAGATAAGTACGATCCGGTTCAGAGTCCTAAGATGAACGAGGGTATAGTGCTGAAGTTTAGTGCAAGACAGAGCTATACGACGGATGCTGTATCAGCTGCGTTTGTGAAGAAGCTCTGCGAAGATGAAAGCGTCCCATATCAGATATTTGTTAACCATTCAGATCAGCCAGGAGGCAGTACTCTTGGCAATATATCAAACTCCCATGTATCGATTAATACAGCAGATATAGGACTGCCGCAGCTTGCGATGCATTCTGCATATGAGACAGCAGGAGTAGAGGATATAGATTCATTAAGAAGTTTTTCAAAAGCATTTTTCAATGCGTAAAATGTATGAGGTAAATAGTTTTGGTAATTCAGATAGTAGAAGATGATAAAACACTGAGCGAAGGAATATCAATATCTCTTGGTGACTTCGCGGATAGTTTTCATAAGGAATATAAGATAGGGGATGCGAAAGCAGGCTTTGATAAGTATGGCGAAGAAATCAGCCTGATAATACTTGATCTCAACCTTCCGGATGGAATAGGCTACGATTATTTGAAATATGTAAGAGAGAGAAGCGATGTTCCTGTTCTTATACTTACGGCAAATGATCTGGAGATGGATGAAGTTACAGGACTCACTATGGGTGCTGATGATTTCCTTACAAAACCATTTAGTCTTGCAGTTCTCAGGGCAAGGGTAAATGCACTGGTACGCCGTAGTCAGATGACTGGGAGTACGACTTCAGGAGATGCTCAGACAGGTGCTGCAAATGGAAAGTCCGGAGTATATGAAATCGATGACATGGTATTTGATTTTGAAAAGCTTACCTTTAAAAAGGGTGAAGAGGAACTGTTCCTTAGCGTTAACGAACAGAAGCTTCTGAAAATATTCCTGGATAATAAGGGCATGATCCTTACAAGGGATACACTTATCGAGAGATTATGGGGCAACAGTGGTGAATATGTAGAGGAAAATGCATTATCTGTAACCGTTAATCGCCTTAGAAGTAAGATAGAAAGCTCTGGAGGAGCTAAGCATATTAATACAGTATATGGACAGGGCTATAGATTCGAATAGCAAAGGTAGATTTAAATTTACAAAAGAGGATTATTTAATTGTTTAATAATAAAGTAGTTGAAAGATTAGATCAAATGCTCGATGATGCGATAAATGGCACATTTTCAGAGAGCAGTTATGATGAGACGAAGCTCTCCAGACTTGAATCTAAGTGGAAAGAGTTTCTCGGAACATCGGTCCTGTCAAATCAGAATCTGGAAGCAGAGAGACACAGGCTGGAACAATTTATATCAGACATATCTCATCAGACTAAAACCCCTATGACTAACATCAAGATGTATACTGAATTGCTGAGTGAAGAGGTAAATACCCTTCAGAAAAACGAGGCAGATGCTGAGGCGGCAAAAGCTTCGATAAAGAAGATACAGAAGTATACAGAGGAGATAGGAAGACAGAATGAACGACTTGAATTCCTGATAGATTCTCTCACGAAGCTTTCAAGACTTGAAAGCGGAACCCTGGAAGTGGTAGCAGATAAGGCCAGTGTAAATGAACTGGTCAAGTCCGGCATATCTGCCGTAAAACCAAAGGCTGCCAAGAAGGATATCAAGATCATCACAACTGCCCCGGAAGATGCAGCGGTGGAGGCTGCATTTGACATGAAGTGGACATTGGAAGCATTGATAAATGTACTGGATAATGCGGTCAAATATTCTCCGGAAGGTGGAACCATTGAAGTGAAGCTGTCGGAAACAGAAATGTATGCTGCCATCCATGTAATTGATGAAGGGCAAGGTATCTCCGAAGAAGATGCCACGAAGATTTTCGGAAGATTCTTCCGCAGCAGTGAAGTCCAGCAGGATGATGGTGTAGGAATCGGACTCTATCTGACGCGAGAGATCCTATCTAAGGAAGATGGCTATATTAAAGTTATATCAAGTGATAAAAGAGAAGGCGGAGAGTTTATTCTTTATTTGAAGAAGTAGATATGTAAATTAAGGAAAGAGATTATAAGCTCATGTTAAGACCGGAGTTTCATTTTACACCACCGAAGGGCTGGATGAATGATCCCAACGGACTGGTGTTCTATCAGGGGAAATATCATATATTTTATCAGCATAATCCGTATTCCTGTGAATGGGATTCGATGCATTGGGGACATGCTGTATCAGAAGATCTGATACATTTTACGAATCTTCCGATAGCATTAGAACCGGATGAAGAGGGAGATATATTTTCAGGAAGCTGTGTGGTGGATGAAGATAATCTGACAGGTCTTGGAACCACGGAATGTCCGGCGCTGCTAGCTTTCTATACATCGCATCATCCGGTGAACATGAGAGAACAGCAATGCATGGCATACAGCAGGGATGGTATTAATTTTGTGAAATATCAGAATAACCCAATAATACCTGGCAAGGATCACACGCCTGCAAGAGATCCATTTGTTTTTAGAAATGAAGTGCTGGGCGGATATTCCATGTGCTTTACCACAGAGAAAAGCATTAGATTCTATCATTCTGAAGATCTGCTTAACTGGAATGAAACAGGAGATTTCGTGCTCCCAGACTTTACATTTCACGGGATGATAGAATGTCCGGCGATTTTTAAAGCTTCGGGGAAGTATGTCCTTCTTATGAGCATGGATATTCCTGAGTCTGAATATAAGAAGTTTCCGGAAGGTGCCGCGCCCCATAACAGATTGATGCAGTACATCGTGGGAGACTTTGATGGAAATGTATTTACTAACGTTGAAGAAAATGCCAGGCCGCTACTTGTAGACACCGGCCGCGAATTCTATGCCGGAACTCTGTTTAATAATGTGGCTGACCCGATACTTATGGCATGGCTTGGAAATTCGGACAAGGTAATGAGTATACCAACTGACGAGGAAGGATTCAGGGGCGTGCTCAGTTATCCCAGACGGCTGTCTCTTGTGAAGACTTCAGATGGATACAGACTGCGTCAGGAGTTTTATCCTGCCATTGCAGCCGACAGGTCAGAGAATTATAGCAATGGAGTGCTTAGAGATAGCTTTATAGAAGAAAGCATTTCGGAAGATGGAATGAGTATATCGACAAATGTATTACTATGATCACCTGCCTGGAGCGGGATTGAAAAAGAGCGATTCTTTTGATGGAATTGCTCTTTTTTTAATTCTTTCAAAAGTGAAAGATTTGAGAAATAATCTGGAAAGAAGTGTGTGTTAGTATGAGTACAGTCAAAAAAGAGAGACGCTGGTCTCGTTAATGGAGGAATAAAATGAGTATATTAGTTGCAGAACATTTAAAGAAATATTATGGCGAAGGTGAAACCCTTGTGAAGGCACTGGATGATGTAAGCCTGAGTGTAGAAAGAGGAGAGTTCCTCAGCATCATAGGAACAAGCGGAAGTGGTAAGTCAACACTTCTCCACATGCTTGGCGGACTTGATAATCCAACTGAAGGAAAGGTAATAATCGATGACAAGGACATCTCAGGACTGAAGGGCGACGAGCTCTGCATCTTCAGAAGAAGAAAGATCGGATTCATCTTCCAGAGCTTCAATCTGGTTCCGTCAATCAGCGTATATGACAACATCGTCCTTCCACTTCAGCTGGATGGCAAGAAGGTCGATAAGAAATATATAGATAAAGTTATAGAAACACTTGGAATAGAAAAGAAGTTAAATGTACTTCCTTCGAAACTGTCTGGTGGACAGCAGCAGAGAGTTGCTATAGCAAGAGCGCTTGCTTCGAAGCCGGCTATCATACTTGCAGATGAGCCGACAGGAAATCTTGATACGAAGACAAGTCAGGATGTGCTTGGACTTCTGAAGACTACAGGAAATAAGTTCAATCAGACCATAGTAATGATTACACATAATGACGAGATAGCTCAGATGGCAGACAGGACTATAAGAATTGAAGATGGTCATATTGTATG
>CAMHCL010000106.1 GCA_946183625.1 uncultured Lachnospiraceae bacterium | reverse complement strand
ACATGCTGCAACAGTTCCTATAACTGTTACCACCAGAGCAGCCCATTTCTCATTTATCTTCTTCCAAATGGAAACGCTGGATACACCGGCTGAATATGCATCAAGGAAAGTTGTTGTAACTGTTGAGAAGATGATTATAAGCAATCCGGCTATACCCAGTCCGGCCTTAACCATGATAGATGCTATATCATACTCTCCTGTATAAATAACTGCGCCCATACCTATGAGATACATAAATATACTTACCAGGTTATATACAAGCACGGATGCGGCTGTTGCCTGTGTTGGTTTCTCTGCCTCTCTGGTATAGTCGCTTATAAGTGGAAGCCATGAAAGCGGCATTGCCACACTAAGCTCCACTGCTGCGCCAAATGTAAGGCCATCGTCAGGAACTGCATTTGCAGAGCCCCTTCCGAAGAATATTACCTTGAACAGGATAAGGCTGAGTATAAATAATGCTGCCATTGCAATGGTATTAACTTTACCAAGGTTTGTAATACCTATAAGTATCCATACAATGATAAGAACACCTATTACTATTGCCCATATCCATGAACCGGTTGAGAAAATCCCGTCTGCTGCCAGGGAACCATCATAAATCATTATGGCTGTCCAGCCTACCAGCTGCAGTACATTTAACAGGGAGAAGAATTTTCCACCATATTCGCCGAAGCTCATCTTTACGGTTTCCATGGCGCTCTTACCAGTTCTTCCGCCGATCATACCTGCCGCAAACATCATTAATCCGCCGATGATATGTCCCAGAACTATGGCTGCCATTCCCTTCGCAAAACCCAAGGATGCTATATAAGTACCTGTGAGAATTTCCGCGATGGAAACTCCGGCGCCAAACCAGATAAGGCTGTTGCTGAGGACCGAAGTCTTCTTTACTGTTTTCTCCTGCTCACTCATTACTGCACCTCCTTAAAATCAGCATTTACCTGAAATGCGTGATTCATAGGACCACTGCCCTTGCCCAGGTCCAGCATAGCTCCCAGAGCTCCTGATATATAATTCTTTGCATATAATACTGCGTTGTCCAGAGATTCACCCTTAGCAAGATTTGATGCAATGGCACTGGACAGTGTGCATCCTGTTCCGTGAGTGTTCGGATTGTCGATCCTCTTACCCTTGAACCACACATATCCGCCATCTCTGTAAAGCAGATCATTAGCATCATTAACCTTATGGCCGCCCTTGCAGAGAACCGCACAACCGAAAGTATTGCTGATCATCTCAGCTGCCTTGATCATATCCTCTTCAGACTTGATCTCCATACCAGACAGAACCTCTGCCTCCGGAATATTTGGAGTGATCACAGTTGCCAGCGGAAGCAGTTCCTTCTTAAGTGTCTCGATTGCATCATCACTTATGAGCTTGGCTCCACTTGTTGCCACCATGACTGGATCCACAACTACATTCTTAACCTTATTGTCCCTAAGCTTTGAAGCTATTGTTTCGATAAGGCTTGTGGAAGCTACCATACCGGTCTTAACTGCATCAGGATATATATCACTGAAAATAGCATCCAGCTGCTCAGCCAGAAACTCCGGTGTCACCTCCATAATATCTGTTACGCCGGTTGTGTTCTGAGCAGTAAGAGCTGTGATAGCACTCATGGCATATACACCATTTGCTGTCATAGTCTTGATATCTGCCTGGATACCGGCGCCTCCGCAGGAATCGCTGCCTGCGATCGTTAATGCTGTGTTCATACGTGTTTACCTCTTTCTCTTTAACTTAGCACTAATTTTGTAACGCGACATGAGGTGGTGCCCCCAACACGCCGCGGAATATAGTTTTTTATTAGTAGCTAAACATAGTTCCTTGCAGACATTGCTCCCGCTCATTACGGGTTCCCCTAACGGACCACTCCGCATACGCTTCTCTCCTGCGTCGTTCGCTAAACTCTCACTTCGTGCAAGCACTCGTGAATCGTTAAGCGCCGAGACCCGCAATGGTCTGCAAGGGATTATGTTTTAGCTATTCATATACTCATCAATATAATAATGTCTATATAATTTCCTCTATGACGTGGTTGTCTGAGAGGCACTTTAGATATATGGATGCAGTAGCTTCAAGGCCCGCCTGGTCGTGTTCTCCATATGCATCGAAGACGCCCACAGTTACATAGCCTGCTTCCTTCGCAGTCTTCAGAGCATAGAGTGAATCCTCAAACACAAGTGTTTCTGCAGGTGCTGTTCCTATGAATTCTGCCGCCATATTGTAGATGTCAGGCTCATGCTTACTTACCCCTATCTCGCTGTTTGTAAAGATCTTATCAAGATAGTTATGTAAACCAACTCTGATGAGTGCCATTTCCACATGACTTCTTGGACTTGAGGTTGCAGCCACCATCTTGATGCCACGAGACTTGAACAATTTCATAAGCTCCTCAGCCCCTGGTTTTGCCTGGACCTCATAATAATAAAAGTCTTCTGATATCTTATTTATATCCTTCAATATTTCAGGAATTGATTTATCAATATTGTATGTATCCTTCAGATACTGGGCGCCCTGCTCCATACTCATGGAAAACAGTTTTTCCATAAGTCCTTCCTCAGGTACTGCGCCAATGCTTTTCAGGTACCTCTCTCCCAGATCAGTCCATATGATCATAGAATCTAGAAGCACTCCATCAATATCAAATATAACGCCTTTGATCATTTTTTTCCTTATTTTCTTGTATATACCCTTTGCCAACTGGGTACTTGGGTATTTTATTTCTTTTTTCTTATTTTTACCCTTTGCTGGACGGTCTCTTGGGTATTTGCTTTCTTTTTTCTTGCCTATACCCATCAGCATCCAGACTCCTGGGTATTTTCAAATAAAAGACTAAACTATACCCTCTACAACCTTCTTCAGGTCTTCGGAGGCCTTGCGGATATCTTCCTGTGCATATATAGCACTGATAACCGCAACTCCGCTTATTCCTGTTCCTGCAAGCTGTGGTGTGTTCTCCAATGTGATTCCGCCTATTGCAACTACCGGAATTGATACTGCTTCACATATTGCCTTCAATGTCTCGAGGGACACATCATCTGCATCATCCTTTGAGCCTGTTGGGAAAACTGCTCCAACTCCCAGGTAGTCTGCTCCTCGCTGTTCAGCAAGTATGGCCTGTTCCACAGTCTGGGTTGATACACCGATTATCTTATCCGGTCCCAGCTTAGCTCTCACATCTCCCGCTTCCATGTCGCTCTGTCCTACATGAACGCCATCAGCATCCATCTTTATAGCAATGTCCACGTTATCATTAATTACAAATGGAACCTTGTATTCTTTGCAGAGTCCTTTAAGTTCAACGGCTTCCTTCAGAAAGTTCTCATCATCCAGATCCTTCTCTCTAAGTTGTAAAAATGTAACGCCTCCATCCAGGCTTTCCTTTACAACCTCGTAGAGAGTACGTCCATTCAACCAATGACGATCTGTAACTGCATAAACCAGCAGATTCTCTTTATCGCACTTCATACTTAGCCCCCTTATCAAGAGTCTCTCCATCCATATTATAGATAGCATCTATGATACGATTGCGATATGTTGAATTACCATCGCCATCCTGCATATTCTCCCATCCGATCTCACCTGCAAGACCCATGGTGCATACAGCTGCAGCAGCGCCCTCCAGGAGATTGTCAGGATTAGCAACAAGGAAAGCTGTCATCATTCCGGACAGCTGACATCCTGTACCTGTGATCCTGCCCATTTCCGGACGACCATTTCTGATAACAAAGCATCTATCAGCGTCTGCAACCAGATCAATAGCACCTGTGATAGCAACTATCGAACCAGATTTCTTCGCAAAATCCTTCGCAAATTTAACAGCTGAATCAAGGCTTTCCTCAGTAACGGCATCAGCCACATCAGCATCAACGCCCTTTGTAGTTCCGCTTCCCTGAGCCAGAGTTTTGATCTCTGATATATTTCCACGAATAACAGTAAAATGTACTTCATCCATTAACTTTACAGCAGTATCTGTACGAAGCTTAGAAGCACCTGCTCCAACCGGATCAAGAAGTACCTTATGATCTAATTCATTTGCCCTTTTACCTGCTAAGAACATAGCCTCAATACTGCTCTTATTAAGTGTTCCAATATTGATATTAAGTCCGCCACAGATAGATGTTATGTCAACCACATCATCTGGTTCATCAGACATAATTGGGCTTCCACCGCAGGCAAGAAGTACATTTGCCACATCATTTACAGTTACATAATTTGTGATATTGTGTACGAGAGGAGTTGTCTTTCGTACGTTTTCGATACATTTTCCAAGCATGATCGCGCCTCCATAAATTATAAAGAATAAATTTATGCAAAAGAAAAGCAGACATACCAAACGTGGTATATCTGCTATAGATAGACTAAATTAAGCGCTTCCCTACGTTGGCATTATCCAAATCAGGTTATGGGTCCAGACATACAGCCTGTTCTCAGCCTGTTTACACAAGCTCCCCTTACTCGATTCTTATTCTGTTTTCCTTGTAAAATTCTTAAAGTATTATAGGACTACTATGTCCATTTTGCAACATCTTTTTTCAATGGTCAGCTGTATACATATTTCAGTTATCAGCTGTATACATGTTTCGGTTATCAGATGTATACATGTTTAATCATCAGATGTATTATCAAAATTCATGATCTGTCTCTTACGAGCAAGCTCATCGTTCTCCAAGTACTCATCGTATGTGCACTGCTTGTCAATAAGTCCGGTATCAGTCAGCTCCATGATTCGGTTAGCTGTTGTCTGAATAAACTGGTGATCCTGGCAGGCGAAAAGCACTACGCCAGGGAACTTGATGAGTGCATTATTCAGAGATGTTATTGCCTCCATATCCAGGTGGTTTGTAGGCTCATCCAGGATAAGGATATTTGTTCCCATGATCATCAGCTTTGACAGAAGACATCTTACCTTCTCACCACCGGAGAGAACCTTAACCTTCTTGAGGCCGTCCTCACCTCTGAAGAGCATTCTTCCAAGGAAGCCTCTGACATAGGTTGCATCCTTCTCTTCTGAGAACTGTGTCAGCCAGTCAACTATTACCAGATCATTATCAAATTCTTTAGTATTATCCTTAGGGAAGTAACCCTGAGATGTTGTAACGCCCCATTTGTACTCACCCTCATCCGGCTCTTCCTCACCGGCAAGGATCTTGAAGAGCATTGTAGTAGACTGTGTCTTAGGACCTACGAATGCTATCTTGTCTTCTCTTCCAACAGTAAATGATATATCATCCAGAAGCTTTACTCCATCAACTGTCTTTGACAAATGTGATACAGTCAGAACTTCGTTTCCGATATCACGATTTGGTCTGAAATCGATGAACGGATATTTACGGCTTGAAGGCTTGATCTCGTCAAGTTCGATCTTCTCCAGAGCCTTCTTACGTGATGTAGCCTGCTTTGAC
>CAMHCL010000105.1 GCA_946183625.1 uncultured Lachnospiraceae bacterium | reverse complement strand
ACAGTGTGCTACATTTGATACTGCATTCCATCAGACTATGCCTGCTAAGGCTTATACATATGCTATACCATTTGAGTATTATGAGAAGTATAAGATTAGAAGATATGGATTCCATGGTACATCACACAGCTTTGTATCCAAGAGAGCAATCGAGATCCTTGGCAAAGGTGCAGAGGGTACAAAGGTAATCGTTTGTCACCTTGGTGGTGGTGGAAGTATCACAGCTGTTATGGATGGCAAGTCTGTAGATACATCTATGGGATTTACACCACTTGAAGGTGTTGTTATGGGTACAAGATCAGGTAACATCGACCCAGCCATCGTTGAATATATTGCTACAAAGGAAAACTTAGATGTTAAGGGTGTTCTGAATATCCTTAATAAGAAATCAGGTCTTGCTGGTATCTCAGGAAAGACAAGTGATATCAGAGATATCGATGCGGGTGTTGCAGAGGGTGATAAGAGATCTATTATCGCTCATGATGTATTCTGCTATACAGCTACAAAGCTGATCGGTGGTTATATCGCAGCAATGAATGGTGTAGATATGATCGTATTTACAGCTGGTATCGGTGAAAATGATGATATGACAAGATCCAAGATTATGAGTAACTTCGGTTATATGGGCATCAGCATTGATGAAGAGGCTAATAAAGCTACACATGGTTCAGAGAAATGTATCTCTACACCAGACTCAAAGGTTGCTGTATATGTAATACCAACTAACGAAGAACTTGCAATCGCACGTGAGACTGTTGAAGTATTAGGTTAATATTTCTTAAAAATAGTTGTTGACAAGCATTGTACTTATAAGTATAATGGTCAAAGTGTGATTTTTAAGGGAGGTGTAATCGGTATGTCAATTTGTCCAAAGAATAAGATATCCAAGGCAAGACGCGACAAGAGAAGAGCAAACTGGAAGATGTCTACTCCAAATCTTGTTAAGTGCAGCAAGTGTGGCGCTCTTATGATGCCTCATAGAGTATGCAAGAGCTGTGGATCATACGGCCAGAAAGAGATCATAGCTGTAGATTAATTGGATTTTCGTATATATTTATATTAAGATAAGGCTTCTTTTGGGAAGCCTTATTTTTTTGTATTTTGCTTGCACTTTCCTCTATAAAATTCTATAATGTTAGATTGTGTTAGTGTGTTTTTAGTGCGGCATTTTTTAAGAGATATATGTATTTTTATCTAATATTTTACGTATAAAAGGAGCTATATCATGAAAGATGATATTAAGATCGTAGTTGATACCATTGGTGGTGACAATGGTGCTGAAGTATGTGTAAAGGGTGCTGTTGAAGGACTTAAGAATAATCCAAATGTAAAGCTTATATATCTGGTAGGTCATAAGCCTCAGATAGAAGGTTATCTGTCAGAACTAAATTATGATAAAAAGAGAATTGAGATAATTGATGCCCGTGAGGAGATAACTCCGAATGAACCACCTGTAAAGGCTGTAAGGGAGAAGAAGAATTCATCTCTTGTAGTAGGACTTAATCTGGTTAAGCAGGGCAAGGCTGACTGCTTCATATCTTCTGGAAGCTCAGGTGCGATCTTAGCCGGTGGACAGTTTATAGTGGGTAGAGCTAAGGGAGTTAAGAGAACTCCGCTTGCAACTCTGCTTCCTACATCTAGAAAACCATCACTTCTTCTTGATGCTGGTGCAAATGTTGATGCAAAGCCTGAGGTTCTGCTTCAGTTTGCTGAGATGGGAAGTATATATATGAAAGAAATATGCGGAGTTAAGAAGCCACGTGTTGCTATAGTAAATATTGGTATGGAAGAAGAGAAGGGTAATCAGCTCGTAAAGGCTACATATCCATTGCTTGCTGCTGATGAAAAGATACATTTTATCGGTAGTATTGAAGCCAGAGAGATTCCTTTTGGCAAGGCTGATGTAATTCTGTGTGAGGCTTTTGTTGGAAATGTAATACTTAAGCTGTATGAAGGCCTTGGTAAAATGATCCTCAGCGAGATTAAGACATCCCTGCTTTCATCTATCAAAGCTAAGATTGGTGCAGTATTTATAAAGGATGCTCTTAAGGGTACTGTTGCCAAGTTCAATCCTAGCGACAAGGGAGGAGCCCCTCTGCTTGGTCTTAATGGACTTGTAGTCAAGGTTCATGGAAATGCCAAGGAAGCTGAGATAACCTCAGCTATTGCACAGTGTGCTACATTTGTCGAGAATGACGTAAAAGAGAAGATAATCACTGGATTCCAGAAGGAAACCATAGACGATGATGAGCCGGATACAGATCAGGAAGGAAATGATGAGTAAGGATTATTCTGATTTTGAAGAAATAATTGGATATAAGTTTAAGGATACATCTCATCTGGATATAGCATTTACTCACAGGTCATATACTAACGAATCCATGAAGGAGGCTCCTTCATATGAGAGATATGAGTTCCTGGGAGATGCGATACTTGAATTCATAGTCAGTGATGAGCTGTTCAGAAAGTATCCAGAAAAGACTGAGGGTGAACTTACCAAGCTTAGAGCAAGTCTTGTCTGTGAATATACGCTATCACAGATCACTAAGGAGCTTGGGTTTGGCAAGTATCTATATCTCAGTAATGGAGAGGAACATACAGGTGGCAGAGATAGAACTTCTGTGCTCTGCGACCTCTTTGAGTCTGTGCTTGGAGCTATATATCTGGATGGTGGTTTAGATGAAGCAAGGAAGTATGTGAATAAACTGCTTCTGACAGATATAACCAGCAAATCCCTGTTCTATGATGCAAAGTCAATTCTGCAGGAATATACACAGAGCAAGGGTTATAAGTTAAGCTATGAAACTCTGGAGACCATTGGTCCGGAGCATAATAAGACATACAAGGTTGTATGTATCATAAATAATGAGTATCAGGAAGAAGGTATCGGTCATACCAAGAAGATGGCTGAACAGGTTGCTGCTCATAAAACTATTTTAAAAATTAATTTTGTTGATCTGTCAGATAAATGATCAATTTAGAAGTAGGTAAATATGTATCTTAAAAGTATTGACGTAAACGGTTTTAAATCATTTGCAAATAAGATTGAATTTAAATTTGAAGAAGGAATTACTGCTATAGTTGGACCTAATGGTTCTGGTAAGAGTAATGTTGCAGATGCTGTAAGATGGGTTCTCGGGGAGCAGAGTGCATCTAAGCTGAGAGGTTCCAAGATGGAGGATGTCATTTTCTCAGGAACTGAGCAGCGTAAGCCAATGGCGGCAGCCTATGTTGCCATCACTCTTGATAATTCAGACCATAGTCTTCCTATAGATTACAATGAAGTAACTGTAGCCAGAAGAGTATACAGATCAGGTGAAAGTGAATATCTCATTAATGGTACTGTTACCCGTCTTAAGGATATAACATCCATGTTCTTCGATACAGGTATCGGTAAGGAAGGTTATTCTATAATCGGACAGGGTCAGATTGAGAGATCAGATCCTTTCAAGTAAGCCCGAGGACAGACGAAATCTTTTTGATGAAGCTGCAGGTATCGTTAAATATAAGAAGAATAAGCAGATCACAGAGAAACAGCTGGAGGCAGAGCATGCTAATCTGAACAGAGTTACAGATATAATCTCAACACTCGAGGACAGAGTTGAGCCCCTCAGAAAGCAGTCTGAAAAAGCCAAGGAATATCTGGCTTACAAGGATGAACTGAAGAGTCTGGATATCAATTCATTCCTTTTAAATATTGATATCATCAGATCTAATATAGACGAATATCAGAAGAAACTGGATCTGACTGAGGAAGAGGCTCAGAAACTTCGTGACGAGCTGGAGTATACCAAGGCAGAGTATGAGAGACTTGAGTCCACTCTGGAGAAGCTGTCCAATAATATTGAAGACTGCAAAGCAGATATTGGTGCAAAACAGATAGAAAATGAGAGAACTGATGGTGAGCTCCGCGTTGTTCAGGAAAGAATCAGTGCTGAGGATATCAGATGTTCAGAAATAAATGCCCAGATTGAGAAATATAAGGCTGAAGAGGATGAACTTAAGGATCAGCTGAAAGATCTGGATGCAAAGAAGAAGGAGATCGCTGTAGATCTTAAGGCTAAGAAAAAGGTCATAAATGAGATTGAGAAGCGTCAAGAAGAACAGCAGAATACTATTTCAGAGATTGAGTCCAGCATCAGCCAGGCTCAGTCTGACATTGTAGAAGCTCTTAGCGAGTCCAGTAACGTTAAGGAGAAAATCGCTCGTTACGATACTATGCTTGAAAATGTAAATCTTCGTAAGACTGAGCTCAGCAGCAAATATCTTGAAGATAAGAGTGAGGAAGACAGATGTCTCTCAGAGCAGAAAACGTTAAATGTACAGCTGGAGTCCATAGAGTCTGATCTCAAGAAGGAGAGAACAAGCCTTAACAATGTAGAAACAGAACTTAGAACAGTTTCAGAGAGAAGTAATCTGGTTAAGAATGATATTCAGAAATATAATCAGTCTATTATCAGTCTTCAGTCCAGATATGAAAGTCTCCGTAACCTGACAGAGAGATATGAGGGTTATGGTGGAAGTATCAAGAAGGTAATGGAGAGAAAGTCTTCCAACAAGAAGATAATCGGTGTTGTTGCTGATATTATCGAAGTTGATAAGAAGTATGAGACAGCCATTGAGACTTCTCTTGGTGCCAGCATTCAGAATATAGTTACAGAAGATGAAGCTACAGCTAAGGAAATGATCGCTTATCTGAGAACAAATAAACTCGGAAGAGCCACATTTTTACCTATAACTTCTATAGTTAAGAGAGGAAGCGCAAATCCTGATGCTCTTAAGGAAGAAGGTGTTATAGGTGTTGCTTCTCAGCTTGTTAAGACAGATAAGAAGTATCAGAACATTATCGATAGTCTTCTTGGTAGAAGCATAGTCGTAGATAATATCGATAATGCTATCAAGATATCAAAGAAGTATAATCAGTCACTTCGACTTGTTACTCCTGCCGGTGATCTTATTAATCCAGGTGGAGCCATGACTGGTGGTGCTTTCAAGAATTCCAGCAATCTGCTTGGTAGAAAGCGTGAGCTGGAGGATATAAGCAAGGAGATAGGTGAGATCAATAATTCTCTCAGAAAGGCTCGTGAAGAGGATGCCAATCTGACAATGAAGAAAGAATCTCTGAAGGAGAATCGTACAAATCTCACTAATTCTATTCAGCAGAAGGCGATTGAACAGAATTCCCTTCAGATAAGCTTAAAGAATATAAGTGACAAGTTAGATGTCATTTCTGGTGACCTGAACTCCATTCAGAAGGAGAATTCAGAGCTAGATATTCAGACAAAACAGATATCTGATAATAAGACAGCACTTTTCGATACGGACAAGCTTCATGAAGGCGTTAAGAAGGATAAGGAAAAGCTCATTACAAGTCTTGAAAAGGACCTGGCTGAAAACAGAGATAAGTTAAGAGATATAGAGGATGAGCTGGCTCACGAAAATCTGGAATA
>CAMHCL010000104.1 GCA_946183625.1 uncultured Lachnospiraceae bacterium | reverse complement strand
GCTTATCCTATTACTTCATTTTACCTAACAAGGGCATTCATGTTATTATTATGACATGGATGCTCTTGGTTTTTTAATATATGGATGCTTGATTATATATCCTTTATCCTTTATAATGGAAGAGTATTTTGCGATGCAGTACGTAATATGAAATTAGGGGTGGGTATATGCCAAAATTATTTATCAAAGCTAAAGATCTTGAAGAATACGATACAGTCAAAGTATTCAACGAGAGAGGTAAAGAAGTTTACTATACAAAGGACGATTTTATTGCCACAGGACATAGAATCAAGGTGTTCTTAGCTGATACTATCACCGAGTGTGCTTATGTTCAGGAGAAGTATGATCGTCTTGATAATGTAAGATTTGAGTTTGCAGCAAGAGATAAGTTCGGTACTATTTCCAGAGACCGTTTATCACGTATGCAGAAGTACATCATTGATTTTGATGAGGGTTGGGAGATAGCCGGTGATGCTGTAGGATGGAATTATCGTGCAGTAAGAGGACCACTGGATATTCTTAAAGTAAAGAACGAACCTTATCTTATACAAGGACAAGCTCTTAACCTGACTGATACAATAATCATAGACGTTGTTGTCGAATCAGATATGCTCCTGGCACTTGTATTTGTTCTTGCAGTATATGCACTTAATAAATACAGTGTGTAATTCAGACAGCAAGTCGCATAATAATTTAATGATCATATGGCAGAAGGACTATTTCTTCTGCCATTCTTTTCGACTAGAGGTAAATAAATGTCACATTTAGATCAATCCAAAATCAGAAATTTTTGTATTATAGCCCATATCGATCATGGTAAGTCTACACTTGCAGACAGGATCATTGAGAGCACCGGAACCCTTACGGAACGTGAGATGCAGGCTCAGGTTCTTGATAATATGGATATTGAACGTGAACGTGGTATCACCATCAAATCCCAGTCCGTTCGTATTATCTATAAAGCAAAGAATGGCGAAGAGTATATATTTAATCTTATAGATACTCCTGGTCATGTGGACTTCAATTATGAAGTAAATAGAGCTCTTGCTGCCTGCGAGGGCGCTGTTCTTGTTGTAGATGCTGCTCAGGGCGTGGAAGCACAGACTCTGGCAAATGTATATCTTGCCATTGATAACAATCTTGAAGTATTCCCTGTTATCAATAAGATTGATCTTCCTTCTGCTGAACCTGACAGAGTAAAGCACGAGATAGAGGATGTTATAGGTATCGAGGCAATGGATGCACCACTTATCTCTGCAAAGAACGGCATTAATATAGAAGAAGTTCTTGAACAGATCATAACCAAGGTTCCTGCACCATCAGGAGACAATGATGCTCCGTTTAAGGCTCTGATCTTCGACAGCCTATACGATTCTTATAAAGGTGTTATCATATTCTGCCGTGTATTTGATGGTTTCATTCATAAGGGATCTAAGATCCGTATGATGCAGACGGGAGCTGAAGCAGAAGTTGTAGAAGTCGGAATATTTGGAGCTGGTCAGTTTATACCTCAGGATGAGATATCCGCCGGAATGGTTGGTTATATAACCGCGTCATTAAAGAATGTAAGAGAAACTGAAGTCGGTGATACTGTTACAGATGCAGAGAACCCATGTCCGGAAGCTCTTCCAGGCTATAAGAAAGCAAGGCCTATGGTATTCTGCGGCATATATCCGGAGGATGGAGCTAAATATCAGGAGCTTAAGGATGCTCTTGAGAAGCTTCAATTAAATGATGCAGCTCTTTTCTATGAACCTGAGACAAGTATCGCTCTTGGTTTTGGATTCAGATGCGGCTTCCTTGGATTATTACACCTTGAAGTAATTCAGGAAAGACTTCAGAGAGAATACAATATAGATATTATTACGACAGCTCCATCTGTTATATATAAGGTTTATAAAACCGATGGAACTGTTATAGAGCTTACCAATCCATCAAATCTTCCTGATCCATCTGAGATAGATTACATGGAAGAGCCTGTTGTAGACGCTGAGATAATGGTAACTTCAGAATACACAGGTGCCATTATGAAGCTCTGTCAGGAACGAAGAGGTATATATCAAAGCATGGAATATATAGAAGAAACAAGGGTTCTTCTAAAATACGAACTTCCTCTTAATGAGATCATCTATGATTTCTTCGATGCGTTAAAATCACGCTCCAGAGGATATGCTTCATTTGATTATGAATTAAAGGGTTACAGCAGAG
This sequence comes from uncultured Lachnospiraceae bacterium, assembly GCA_946183625.1. GTDB lineage: Bacteria > Bacillota > Clostridia > Lachnospirales > Lachnospiraceae > Eubacterium_Q. Next base: position 3,300 of record CAMHCL010000104.1, on the reverse strand, counting down.
CAAAGCTTGTTAAGCTTGATATACTTATAAATAGAGAAAATATAGATGCTCTGTCATTTATTGTATTTGAGGGGTCAGCCTACGAGAGAGGTCGTAAAATGTGTGAGAAGCTCAAGAAAGAGATTCCAAGACATCTGTTTGAAGTTCCTATTCAGGCTGCCATCGGAAGCAAGATAATAGCCAGAGAGACTATCAAAGCCCTTAGAAAGGATGTTCTTGCTAAATGTTACGGCGGTGATATAACTCGTAAGAAGAAGCTCCTTGAAAAACAGAAAGAAGGAAAGAAGAGAATGCGTCAGGTAGGTTCAGTTGATGTACCACAGCAGGCTTTCCTTGCAGTTCTTAAGCTGGATGATGATGATTGATATAACCTTTCCTTTGGAGAAGGTGCCTGATTTTTAGGCGGATGAGGTTAAATAAGATATGAAAAAATCACTTAGTATATATATTCATATACCATTTTGTGCTAAGAAATGTGCATATTGTGATTTCTTATCCTTTGCCGGAGCTACTGTTCCGGATCAGAATGAATATGTAAGGTCATTATGTGATGAGATAAAACTCTATAAATCATATTATGACAGATATATAGTAAAAACTATATATATTGGTGGCGGAACTCCGTCAACCCTTACTTCTTCGCAGATAAGTACCATAATGGATACCATAAGAAGTACATTTCACATAAGCCGAAAACTGGAAGCTACTATAGAGGTTAATCCAGGGGTAAGCAAGTATACTGATATGCTTTCTTATATTGAATCCGGTATTAACAGGATGTCCATAGGTATGCAGAGCACTAATGATGTATGTCTTGGTTACCTTGGAAGGATTCATAGTTATAATGATTTCCTTGAGACTTACGATATGGCCAGACGTGCAGGCTTTAATAATGTAAATATTGATATTATGAGCGGAATACCAGGACAGGATGAGCATAGTTATGCTGAGACTCTGAATAAAGTATGCGAGCTGGAACCAGAACATATATCGTCATACAGTCTTCAGGTCGAGGAGGGAACTCCACTTGCTTCTAATGAAGAATTACTTGCGATGCTGCCTGATGAGGGTACTGACAGGCTTATGTATGCCATGACTAAGAAGATATTATCAGTTTATGGTTATAACAGATATGAGATATCCAATTATTCCAAGCCTGGATATGAGAGCAAGCATAATACTGTATACTGGACAGGCGGCGAATATGTGGGATTTGGTATAGGCGCATCTTCTTATTTTAAGGGGGAGCGATTCAGTAATATAACAGATATTCGCGATTACAACAGTATTTCAGATAAGATACATAAGCTGGAGTCTGAAAATGTAAATGTAAATCAGATCTATAATATGGTACATATGGATTATCGTAAGGATACGACTATTATGTACAGAGAAAGCAAGATGGAAGAGTTTATGTTCCTCGGGCTGAGAATGATACGTGGAGTAAGCCGTAAGGATTTTATAAACAGATTCAATTCTGATATTTACGAAATATATGGAGAAGTCATTAATAAGTATGTAACTGAGGGCTATATGGGATCAGACGAGAACAGAATATGGCTCACAGACAAGGGAATAGACGTAAGTAATTACATACTGGCAGACTTCATTTTAGATAAATAAAATACATTAAAATATAACAAACTTTTACTTGTTTATTGTTGACATTTAAATAGAGGAGTGTTACATTTATGTAAGTGATTAGCACTCAGGATTTTTGAGTGCTAACAAATAATAAAATGGATGGTGAAAGTATGACTCAGGATTTAGAATACAATCTTGATGATCGTAAAGCGACAATCCTAAAGTCTATCATCTCTAACTATCTGGAAACCGGTGAGCCTGTTGGATCACGAACTATATCCAAGATGACAGATCTTAATCTCAGTTCTGCTACTATTAGAAATGAGATGTCTGATCTGGAAGATATGGGATATCTGGTTCAGCCTCATACATCTGCCGGAAGAATACCGACGGACCGAGGGTACCGATTCTATGTAGATACGGTAATGTCTGAAAAACAGGAGACAGAGGAAGCCCAGAGTGCACTTCTCGAACGTGTGGATAAGCTGGAAAGCCTGCTTATACAAGTCGCGAAGGTGCTGGCATATAATACTCAATATGCCACCATGGTAACCTCTCCGAAGCTGGCGAATAAGCAAGTAAAGTTTATCCAATTGTCACAGGTTGATGATGAAGAACTGGTTGCGGTTATAGTCGTTGGTGAAAATGTAGCCAAGAACCAGCTGATTCATGTAAGCAGATCACTATCTAATGAAGAAGTACTTAAGTTTAACCTGCTGCTGAATACATTTCTTCAAGGAATCAGCGTTGACGAGATAAATCTTGAGCTTATGCAGACGATGAAAAAGCAGGCCGGTGAATATGCCGATATACTTGAAAGCATATTTGAAGGCATCATAGATGCTGTTCATCAGGCAGAAGAGATGAAGATTTATACTAGTGGTGCTTCAAATATCCTGAAGTACCAGGAGTTAGGTGATATGTCCAAAGCTACGGCTCTTCTCGAAACATTTGAAGATAAGACCGGGTTGAACGAACTTGCAGATGAAGCTCTTAAGCTGGGTGGGTCTGAACAGAGTGATGAAGATGATAGTCACAAGATTCAGATCTATATCGGTGATGAGTCTCCAGTGCAGAACATGAAGGACTGTTCAATAATTACTTCTACGTATCAGCTTCCTGAAGGAGCGAAGGGTACGATTGGTATTATAGGTCCTAAACGTATGGACTATAAGAAGGTTGTTAGTACTCTTAAACACCTTACAGACGAACTAGATACGATATTTAGAAAATCCGAAGACGAGAAGGGGTGATAATTAATGGCTAAATCAATGGAAGACAGGCTGCGAAATCTGAAGCAGGAAAAAGAAGGTGAATCCCTCCCATCTGAACAGAAGGTTAACTTTAATAATTCTAATATTCTTGAAGGAACAGATGTAATTATTGACGAGGAGATTGACGTGAAACCAGCAGATGCGGATGCCCAGAGACCAAAACCAGTTCCAAAGCAAAACAGAAAAGGAAGCAAGGCGCTCATGGCAGAGCTTGAGAGTGCCAAGGAGCTTGCTGAAGGAAATAAGGAGAAGTACACGAGACTTCTTGCCGAGTTTGATAATATGAGAGCTCGTAACAAGAAGGAGAATGAAGGTATGAGTGATAAGGGCGCTATGGATACCCTGAGAAATCTCCTTCCTGTACTTGATAATTTCGACAGAGCTATGGAAAATCTTCCTGAAGAAGAAAAGACAGGCTTTGAAGAAGGCATTGAAATGATTT
>CAMHCL010000103.1 GCA_946183625.1 uncultured Lachnospiraceae bacterium | reverse complement strand
TTATAAAGATATTGAAGGTAAAGAATATAAAAGCGCCACAGTTTTCAAAACTGACAAAGAACATGGTCAGTCAATATATGATAAAAATGGACTTGTAAATGTTGTGTTCGAAGATGTTAATATATCTGGTCTGAATGGAAGAAAAATAGTTGTTTTTGAAAAGCTGTATTTAGGCAATGAAATTCCAGAAAATGATGATGCAAAACAGTATGAAGAATACGATACAGATGATGAGATGGATATATTCCCTGTTCTTCATGAGGATATAGATGATGAGGGTCAGAGCCTGTATTTAGCAAGTATTGGTACGACTGCAAAAGTAACTAAGACTGAAATAAACCTGGCAAATGCAGAGGATGAAGTAGAAGTAATAGATACTGTAAGATATTCCGGAATTGTTGCACCGGGAAAATATATTATCAGAGGTACAGTGATGGATAAGGAAACTGGAAAAGCACTGTCCCATAATGGAGAGATTATTAAAGCTGAGACTGTGCTTGAGCTTGGCCAGGAAGATGTAGAGTCACAGGAAGAGAAGTCCGCAGATGTTACATTTAACATTGATACTACGATGCTTAAGGGAAAAGATATAGTCTGCTATGAGAGGATGTATTATGTGGATGACAATGGGAAAGAGATCCTGATTGGAATTCATGAAGATTTAAAAGATGAAGGACAGACTGTTCATATTCCTGATGGTGGAACTACTCTTACAGGAGCGGATGGCGAAAAGGAGATTGAAGTAAAGAATGATAATGGTTCAGTTCCTGTAGATTTGGTCGATAGGGTTGCATATCATAATCTGATCCCTGGCAGGAAATATACAGTTACAGGTTATCTTGTTGTCAAAGAGGACAGTACTGGTACATTTAAGAAGGGCGATATATATATTGATGCGGCAGGCAATGAGGTTTCATCTACAGCAGAGTTCACTCCTGAAGAAAAGGATGGAATCATTGAAGTGAGCTTTGCGTTTGATGCCGGAAATATTGGTGAGGCAAAGCTAGTGGCATATGAAACTGTCAAATATGCTGACATTGCTGTGATCATACATCACGATATAGAGGATGAGGATCAGACAGTGCGTATCAAAAAGATTGATGAGCCTGATAAACCAGAAGAACCGACGAAACCAGATAATCCAACGAAGGTTAAGGGCGCATACAAGGGAATTGTAAACGAGTTAAGCGATAAACCAAAAACTGGAGATGACATCAATGTAATGGCTATCGCTATGATCATGATAATATCACTTGCATGTCTTGCAGAATGTATATATCTGATGAATGGAAACAGAATGATAAGGAAATCGAAGGATGATTCAAATTCCAAAAGTACGAAATGATCAAAAAACAAAGGTGTAAATAATCTTCAAGTGTGTTAGAATGTCTTGTGATGCGTGTTTCTGCATCACAAGACTACTTGATAAGGGAGTTAATACCTGATTATGTATTTTGACAATATTCTGGAAGCGGTTGGAAATACACCACTTATTAAACTGAACAAGTTAACGGATGCTGACTGTGCGACTGTACTTGTGAAGATGGAAGGCCTTAATGTTGGAGGCTCTATTAAGACAAGAACCGCGTTGAACATGATAAATGCGGCTGAGAAGGAAGGGCTTATCACTAAGGATTCTATCATTGTAGAACCTACAAGTGGAAACCAGGGAATCGGCCTTGCACTTGTTGGAGCGGTAAAGGGTTATAGAACTATCATCATCATGCCGGATTCTGTAAGTGTAGAGAGAAGGAAGCTGGTTCGTCATTACGGTGCAGAGGTTCATCTCATTCATGATGCAGGTGATATTGGTAAATGTATCGACGAGTGCTTACAGACTGCACTCAGAATGAAAGAGAAGGATCCAAGAGTATTTGTTCCTCAGCAGTTTGCGAATATCAATAATGTACTTGCTCAGAAGAACTATACTGCACAGGAGATAATAGAGCAGGTTGATGGACCTGTACATGGTTTCTGCAGTGGTATTGGAACAGGTGGTACTCTTACAGGAATTGGAGAGACTCTTAAGGAGAAGTATCCTGATATTGAGATATGGGCTGTAGAACCTGAGAATGCTGCTATCCTTGCAGGTGGTACTATTGGTACTCACATGCAGATGGGTATAGGAGATGGAATCATTCCGGATATACTTAATCAGGATATCTATGATGAGATATATGTTGTTACGGATTCAGAGGCTATTGAGACTTCAAGAAAGCTTGCAAGAGAGGAGGGCCTTATGGTAGGTATCTCAAGTGGTACCAACGTGGCTGCTGCTCTGAAGCTGGCTAAGAAGCTTGGACCTGGAAAGACAGTTGTTACAGTGCTTCCTGATACAGCAGAGAGATATTTTTCGACACCACTTTTCGGAGAATAAAAGCAAATCCCGTCGGTTCGTGTGAAACGACGGGATTTTTATGTGTTTAATAAACTTAGTGTTCGATGTGATATGAAATCATTCATGATCAGAACAGATAAGTTGAATTATTGATATATTCTGCCAATCCGTCATGATCTGAATCCCTTTCGGTAATTACAGAAGCAAAGGATTTGACCATGTCGGTTCCACTGCACATAGCTATTCCGGTTCCTGCAGCTGCAATCATATCTGCATCATTGTCTGCATCGCCGGCAGCGATAGAATGCTCTATCGGTAAGTCCAGATACTTACACAGGAATTTAAGAGCGTCGCCTTTTCCTGTAGTTGATGGTACGACCTCCAGATATTGATCTGCGGAGTACATAGTTTTTACAGCATCACCAAATTCTCTTTTCAGTATATCTCTGAATTTCTCAAGATTGTCCTTGTTATTAATATCAATTGCCAGCATCTTGCAAGGTGGCTTTGGCATTTCAGCTTCCGGATTATCAGTTATGATTATAGGTGTTTTGATCACTCGTCTGTAGAATTCCATCTCTTTTCCGAAGTTCTTGGCTATTATGTAGTCATCAGTATAAACCTGTATATGAAGATCGATGGAATCTGCTACATCCCATATAGCTCTGACAAGTTCCATATCCAGTTCTGAACGGAATATAACCTTGTCCTGAGTCTTGCTGTATATCTCGCCACCGTTATAAGCCACGACGAAGCTGTTTGGATAATCCAGCTTGCAGGACTTATATATATTCATGGCACTCTGCATTGCACGACCGGTGCAGATGGCAAATATATTTCCGGCCATCACAAAATTATCCAAAGCATCTCTGATGCCTGGAGTAACCTTCTTGTCGGTAGTGAGTAATGTTCCGTCCAGATCAGACAGGAAGATGTATGGTCGTTTGCTCATGATTATTCTCCATCGCTTGGCTTATTAGACAGATCATCAGCATTCTGATATTGATCGTTCATTTTATCTACATTTTCTCTGGCTTTATCCTCGAGGCCCATTCCGTACTCAGCTTCCTGTTGCTCTATAGTTTTCTTCTTTCCGCAGGAAGTAAGTGCAAAGCACATGATAGTAAATAAGCCAATAGTGATTATTATTTTTTTAAATTTCTTCATAACTACACCTCTTTGTTTAACTCATTTTCTTCATATTTTCCATAATCCTTGCTGGCCCTACTACCATAATCCTTGCTGTAGCGCCACCTAAGATAAGGAATAATACTATGTATAGTGCCAGTATAGGAAGTTTCAATACTTCGTAGAGGAGAACAGCTATAATTCCTACAACCAATGCAATCAGCATCATAACTGCCATGTTGAAAAATGTATTCAGGTTTCCTCTTAATGCGCTGTATTCATCGTCCCAGTCAACATATGGTGAAGCACTGTCGAGGCTCATTCCCAGTATCATGGATATGATATGTGCCAGGAACATAAGTAAAGCGAAGGCGATACATTTGACAGGTGATGCTCCCATGTATATGCAGACGATTATGTCTGTGGCCAGAAGAGCTGGATATGTAAAGAGTATACATACAAAGGCTTTGGCGTACAGCTGGGTTCTGAATGGGACCGGTATAAATTTGATCAGCGCCAAGTGCTGTCCTTCTCTGGTAAAGGCTGCGGCTGCCAGGGAGTTAAGTGCTGTAGCAATAAATGCTATGGCTATCATAACTATGATAAGTATCATTTCAGCTCTGTCGTTACCTTCACGGAACATGCGGATGTAGGTGGCTATGCCGCCTTTGTTTCTGGTAAAGTGGAATAGCAGAAAGGCACCTACCGGCCAAAGTATATTTATATATGCGCAGTTTCCTGAAAATGCTTTTGTTCTAAGTATCACTCTGAGTTCCTTCTTGACGCTTGCCATGAATGGAGACTCGATTACGATGTCCTTCGACTTCACGTCGGCTTTTTTGGATGAGCCGAGAGAAGCGGCTGTATACAGTCCTCTCTGATAGAGTAGCTTGCCCAAGTAAAAGAGGATTATAAGCAGTCCGGCATTTCCTACGAGATAGAGCAGCAGGTAGAGAATGCTCCCTCTGCTGATGGCTTCTGACAGCCATGGAACCGGGAAGAATATGATGTTGAGAGTTCTGAGGAACAGATTGTCGCCACTTCCCAGAGACTCAACATAGTTCTCCATATTTACTTCTCCGATGCCGCGAAGAGAGAAGACGAAGAGTGCCGCAAACAGAAACAGGAACAGGCTGGACATTCTGTAGAACACGCCAGTACTTCTGACCTTGCTGAGGGCTGCCATCAGTATCAGACTGAATATTGCGCAGTAGATCATCGGTACCAGAGGAATAAGCGCAACTCCCAGGATGGATGCAATGATCGATACCGGATGAATAGCTGCGGTAAGCCCTACATTTCTACCAATGGCTATGAAATATCCTACAAAGACTGAAATGAGTATCAGGAATTCCATAACACTCTCTGCAAAATATGCATACATAAATTTTGCAATCATCAGATGGTGGACTGGTATAGGTAATGTTACAAAATGTTCTCTATCCGATGAGAAGAACATGATGCTGAATATGACCAGAATACCGAATACCATAGAGAATGCGGATAATATCTGCATTTCAAAAAGCATTCCACCGCCTGGATTATCGACTTCCAGAAGCGCTTCTGTCATTACGTAGCTTATGAATCCCACGATTACTGTGCATGGGATCATAATGAGCAATACAGCGATTGCCGCCAGCACCTTATATAGTGTTCTATCCGGCATCTGCATCTCAGTGTTTTTTGATAAAATCTTAGTAAGGGAAGTGATGCCCTTAAGATTCATTCGCACCACCACCAATCATTTCTATAAATATAGCCTCCAGATCCTTGCCAGGGTTCTTGGCCTCGAGATCCTCGACTGTTCCCTGATACAGAGACTGGCCATGATTGATTATCATGATCCTGTCGCAGAGCTTCTCAGCAACTTCAAGTACGTGAGTTGAGAAGAGAACAGCATTACCCTTTGCTGCATGCTCTTTCATCATCTGCTTCAGCTCAAATGCAGCTGTAGGATCCAGACCGGTCATAGGCTCGTCCAGTATCCAGGCCGGTGGGTTGTGAATAAGTGCTGCGATCACCATGGTTTTCTGTCTCATACCATGTGAGAACTCGCGCATAGGTCTACCCAGCGAATCCTTGATGCTGAAACGTTCAGCCAGGTCGTCTATACG
>CAMHCL010000102.1 GCA_946183625.1 uncultured Lachnospiraceae bacterium | reverse complement strand
TCAGAGAGTTCCTGTTCCAACAGGTTCTACAACAATCCTTACAGCTGTAGTTAAGAAGGCTGACGTAACAGTTGATGGTATCAATGCTGCAATGAAGGCTGCTGCAAGTGAGTCATTTGGTTACAACGAAGATCCAATCGTTTCTTCAGACGTAATCGGAATGAGATTTGGTTCACTTTTCGATGCAACACAGACTATGGTATCTCAGATTGCTGATGACCTCTATGAAGTACAGGTAGTTTCATGGTATGACAATGAGAACTCCTACACATCACAGATGGTTAGAACAATCAAGTACTTCGCTGAGCTTGCATAATAGACATCGATTACGAAGTAATTGGTGGTCTAAGCAGTGCTTAAAATGACCTAAGAATGGGGTCCGGTCTATATTGGGCCGGACCCGTTTTCTTCTTAAGAAAGAAAATGTGATCTACAGATTACATTTAATTTAAATATATAATCAGGAGGTAATATAATGTCACTCAATAAAAAATCAGTTGACGATATTAATGTAAAGGGACAGCGCGTCCTTGTAAGATGTGATTTCAACGTACCACTTAAGGATGGTAAGATTACAGACGAGAACAGACTCGTGGCTGCACTTCCAACAATCAAGAAGCTTATTGCTGACGGTGGAAAGATAATTCTCTGCTCACACCTTGGAAAGGTTAAGACAGAAGAGGATAAGCAGACTAAGACACTTGCACCAGTTGCAGTTCGTCTTGCAGAGCTTCTCGGACAGGAAGTTAAGTTTGTACCAAATCCAGAAGTTGTTGGTCCTAACGTAGTTGAAGCTGTTAACGCTATGCAGGATGGAGAGGTTATCCTTCTTGAGAATACAAGATTCCGTCCAGAAGAGACAAAGAACGGCGAAGCATTTTCTAAGGATCTTGCATCTATCTGTGATGTATTCGTAAATGATGCATTTGGTACAGCTCACAGAGCTCATTGCTCAAATGTTGGTGTTACACAGTTTGTTGACACAGCAGTTGTTGGTTATCTTATGCAGAAGGAAATCGATTTCCTTGGAAACGCTGTAGAGAACCCTGTTCGTCCATTCGTAGCAATCCTCGGTGGTGCTAAGGTTGCAGATAAGCTTAACGTTATCTCAAATCTTCTTGAGAAATGTGATACTCTCATCATTGGTGGTGGTATGGCTTATACATTCCTTAAAGCACAGGGCAAGGAAGTTGGACTGTCACTTGTAGACGATTCTAAGATCGATTACTGTAAGGAAATGCTTGCAAAGGCTGACTCCCTGGGCAAGAAGCTTCTCCTTCCAGTAGATACTGTAGTTGCAGCAGGTTTCCCTGATCCAATCGATGGACCTATCGAAGTTAAGACTGTTTCTTCAGATAGCATTCCAGCAGATATGGAAGGTCTTGATATTGGTGAAGAGACAAGAGCACTCTTTGCTGAGGCTGCAAAGACAGCAAAGACTGTAGTATGGAACGGCCCTATGGGTGTATTTGAAAATCCTACACTTGCAGCTGGTACTATTGCAGTTGCTCAGGCACTTGCAGAGACAGATGCTACAACAATCATCGGTGGTGGAGATTCAGCAGCAGCATGCAACCAGCTTGGATTTGGCGATAAGATGAGCCACATCTCAACTGGTGGTGGAGCTTCTCTCGAGTTCCTTGAGGGTAAGGAGCTTCCTGGCGTTGCAGCAGCTAACGACAAATAAACAGCACATTTTACAAATATTATTTAGGAGATAAAATAGAAATGGCAAGAAAGAAGATCATCGCAGGCAACTGGAAGATGAACATGACTCCATCACAGGCAGTTGCACTTGTAGCAGAGTTAAAGGATTTAGTAGTAAATGATGCAGTAGACGTAGTTTACTGTGTACCAGCAATCGACATCGTTCCTGTTGTTGAGGCTGTTAAGGGTACTAACGTAGAGGTTGGTGCCGAGAACATGTATTTCGAGGATAAGGGTGCTTACACTGGCGAGATATCAGCAGAGATGCTTGTAGATGCAGGTGTTAAGTATGTTATCATCGGACACTCAGAGAGACGTGATTACTTCAAGGAGTGTGATTGCACACTTAATAAGAAAGTTAAGAAAGCTATAGAGGCAGGTCTTACACCAATCCTTTGCTGTGGCGAGAGCCTTGAGCAGAGAGAGATGGGCGTTACTATGGATTGGATCAGACTTCAGATTAAGTCTGACCTTGACGGAGTAGCAGCTGATGATGTTAAGAATCTGGTGATAGCTTATGAGCCAATCTGGGCAATCGGTACAGGTAAGACAGCTACAACAGAACAGGCACAGGAAGTATGCAAGGGCATCAGAGACTGCATAGCTGAGATCTATGATGATGCAACTGCTGAAGCAGTTCGTATTCAGTACGGTGGATCAGTTAACGCAGGAAACGCTGCTGAGCTTTTCGCACAGCCTGATATCGACGGAGGCCTCGTAGGTGGAGCTTCACTTAAGGCTGACTTCGGAAAGATCGTAAATTACTAAACTGAAGATATGATTACTAATTTGAAGGGTAGGTATAATGTATGAAGAGTTTTTTGAAGGAATTTAAAGAATTTGCACTTAAGGGAAATGTAATGGATATGGCTATCGGTGTTATCATCGGTGGTGCATTTGGAGCTATTATAACATCACTTTGTGACAGTTTTATTAATCCACTTATTAACAGTATCGGCGGCGCTGATATTGGTGGAGCTATAAGACTTCCATGGGTTGATTATTCAGGACTTGATGCTGAGACAATTAAGACGTTGACGTTGAATTACGGAGATTTCTTATCAGCAGTAATTAACTTCCTGATCATAGCACTTGTTCTTTTTCTCATGCTTAAGGGCATGAATAAGCTTATGAGTCTTAGAAAGAAAGAGGAAGAAGCTGAAGAAGAAGCTGCAGAGCCTTCAAATGAGGAAGTTCTTCTTACAGAGATCAGAGACTTACTCAAAGAGAAGAAGTAATTATAAATTACAAATGATTTAATTAAAACGGACGGTTCTTATTGCTTATGTTATAGGAACCGTCCTGTTATGTTCAGGATATGACTATTATGAAGAAGATTACCTTAGGAATCCTCGCACATGTTGATGCGGGCAAAACTACATTAACTGAGAGCCTGCTGCTGAAGAGCGGTATTATAAAAAAGGCCGGCAGGGTAGATAATAAGGACGCTTTCCTCGACACTGAAAAGCTGGAGAAGGAAAGAGGCGTTACCATTCTGTCCAAGCAGGCTGTTATTGATATGCCTCAAAACAGTGATCTGAATATGTCCGATGATGACTTCAGAATCACCATCATAGATACACCGGGCCATATGGATTTCGTGTCTGAGACAGAGCGCGCAATCTCTGTTCTTGATATGGCTATCTTAGTGATCAGTGGTCCCGACGGAGTAACTGATTCTACCATCAGGATCTGTGGCATGCTTGGTGTTCATAAGGTTCCTTACATGGTTTTTGTCAATAAAATGGATATGTGCCAGCGGAGTATTCAGGAGATAACAGATGAACTGAATAAGAAGCTTGGATTGGGACATGTACATTTTACTGATATAAACATGACTGAATCAGAGGAGGTTGCTTCAATCTCTGAGGAGCTTATCGAGAAGTTCCTGGAAGAGGGAAGTATAGATAAGGAAGATATAAGTGATCTATATTTCAAGCGTAAGCTGCATCCGGTTTTGTTTGGTTCGGCTCTAAAGTCGGAGGGAACAGAGGATATCCTGAAGTTCATTACAGCATACTCGAAGGATATGATCTATCAGGATGATTTTGCTGCCAGAGTATTCAAGATAGTATATGAGAATGGCCACAAATTGTCATTTATAAAGATGTATGGTGGTACACTTAAGGTTCGTGATACTATCCAGGATGAAAGACTGGGGGATGCAAAGGTCAATCAGATAAGGCTCTACAGCGGTGGTTCGTATCAAAGTCTCGACAAGGCTGAGGCTGGAGATGTTGTGACTCTGGTAGGCCTTGACGACACATATATCGGTATGGGACTGGGTGAATATCCGGATGATGTAAGTACGTTATGTCAACCAATTCTGACTTATGACATAATTCTCCCAAGTGATGTTCCTTCAAGAGTTTTCGTGCCTAAGCTTAGGGAACTCGTAAGCGAAGATCCACTTCTCAGGTTAAATGTATCGGAGAAGAAGGACAGTATTAATATATCTGTCATGGGTAAGCTTCAGCTGGAGATATTACATGATACTATACTTGACAGATATGGTGTGGATGTAGGTTTTTCTACAGGAAAGCTTATATACAAGGAAACGATAGCGGCTCCGGTAATAGGTTATGGACATTTTGAACCTCTGAGACATTATGCTGAAGTACATCTGCTTATGGAACCGCTGCCTGAGGGAAGTGGGATAGAGATAGGCTGTGATGTAAGCGCCAGCGAGCTGGGAATAAACTGGATAAAGACTATCTATTCATGTCTTTCAGAGAATCTTCCGAAGGGTGTTCTGACAGGTTCGGAATTAACAGATATGAGGATCACTATCATAGCCGGAAAAGCACATTTAAAACATACAGAGAGTGCTGATTTCAGGGAAGCTGTAAGAAGAGCTGTCAGACAGGGACTTATGAAGACGGAATCAGTGCTTCTGGAACCTTGGTATGAATATGAGATAACAATCCCGGCTGATGCCATGGGAAGAGTTATGAATGACCTCAGCAGGATGGGTGATGCATCTCTTGAAAGTCAGGATGAGGAATCGGCTGTTATTACTGGAAATGCAAAGGCAGAGCTTATAATAGGCTACAGGGAAGAGATAAAGTCTCTTACCTCCGGGAAGGGAATAGTCGAGCTAAAAAACCAGGTTTACAGGCCTTGCGAGAATCAGGATGAAATTGTGGCAGGATTCGATTATGATCCGGACGCAGATGTTGAGAATCCTTCGTTTAGTGTATTCTGTGAGCATGGTGCAGGAAGAAATATACCTTGGGATGAATGCCAGGAGAGAATGCATATAGATTCCAGGGAAGCTGATTATTTCGATGATGACAGTATATCTGCTGAAGAGGAACTTCTCAAAAAGGCAGAGATCGCAAAGAGAACCGCGTCCGCTCAGAGTAATCGTGACAGAGCTATAGGAACGGATGAGATAGATGCCATTCTTCGTAATTCAACTCATGCAAATGCCGGAGCAGAGAAGAGGCAGACGAAGAGGGTTTATATTACCAGAAATACAGATTCAGTAAAAGGCATAAGTGGTGGGGCAAGGTCTAATGCCGCATCAAAGACTGGCGCTGGAACGTCAGCGAAGATCGTATCAAAACCTAAATACCTTCTGGTAGATGGTTACAATATAATCCATGCATGGCAGGATTTAAAATCTATACTTGATGATAGAAGAAGTGATGGTACTGATATGGAAGGCGCCAGATATAAGCTTCTTGATTATATGTCAGAATACAGGGCGCTGAAGGACACGGAGATCATAGTTGTATTTGATGCATATCGTGTAAGAGGACATTATACCGAGAAGATGGATTACAGAGGTGTTCATGTGGTATATACCAAGGAAGCAGAGACGGCTGATCAGTATATAGCAAGGTTCACTGTGGAGAATACAAAGAATTTGGACATTACGGTGGCTACTTCTGATGGATTGGTTCAGCTCATTACTAGAGGAGA
>CAMHCL010000101.1 GCA_946183625.1 uncultured Lachnospiraceae bacterium | reverse complement strand
TTGTATCAATTTCAGATGTGCCATCCTTTACAAGAGTGCCATCTATATCACTTGCAATTAATTTGATCATATTTAAAGTCCCCTTGATCATCCTGGTTTTGAATCTACCAATTTCATATTTCATTGTATCAATCATTTTTCATTTAAGTAGTATAACATACCAATGCAAATTAAATAAACAAACATACTTATATTTATTATAAAAATATATCTTCATTGATAATTAATTAGTTAATGTATATAATTACATAGGTGTAGTATTGGTATTGCTTTGGAAAAATAGGAAAACAATTATGCTCAACTATCACGTTAAAAAGAATAAGCGCACCCGCTGGACTTTCCGGTTGCTGGCCATAGTGATCCTGCTGGTCTGCGCTTCTTATCTGGTGCCATTTATATTGGGTTATGGACATTTGAAATTTATAGGCTTCCTGCCTTGTATGCTCTTTTCGATATACGCAGTTTATCTGCTGATTCATTCATTCAGGAGCAGGATGTATGATATTGATTATTCCTTCGGTATGGATGATTTTAAGGTTAAGACTCATTACGGAGAAAAGACTTATAAATACAGTGAAATAACCAATATCAACCATGTTGTACCTGAGAATGAAATGGTATACAGCCTCATTCATTTAAATGTAGGAAAGGATGATTATCTTATACCATTCTCTTACAAGAAGGAGCTGGCGGACAAGATTTATACATTTCTCAATGAACGAATCACTTGTGATATGCTTGTTGAAGAATCGAAGACCGAGGAATAATGGAATACGAATTGTTAAATGTACTTGAAAATAATGGTTTTGTAGACAGAGTTATTTATGAGTATGAAACTACTTCTACAAATGATATCTGCAAGGCCAATACGGACATAGAACGTCTTCTGGCTGTAGCGGAGCTTCAGACAGCCGGCCGCGGACGCATGGGCCGTCATTGGGAATCTCCGGCGGGGGAAGGCATCTGGATGTCGCTTCTATGCCATCCTGATCTGTCACCTGAATGTATTCCAGGCATCACACTGCTGGCAGGACTTGCTATCGCTGAATGCACAGATGCCTTCATCAAGTGGCCAAACGATATAATCATAAATGGTAAGAAAATCTGTGGAATTCTTACTGAAATGGTAACTGATGCAGATTCTAAAAATCATATAATCTGCGGTATGGGGATAAATGTAAATACTGAAAGCTTCCCTGAAGAATTATCCGATAAGGGCACTTCTCTATATCTCGAAAGAGGAAGCAAGATTTCCAGAGAGCCACTCATCATTAGTATAATCCAGAAACTGACAAACTATATAAATGAATATGAAAAAACAGGCAATCTATCGTTTATAAAAAAACAATACGAAAGCCTGCTTATTCACATGGATAAGAAAGTTATATTACATTCTCTGTCAGAAGCGTCCGAGAATTATGTAAACCAGTTCAGTAATGTAGCCCATGGTTCTTCATCCAACAGCTCTGCATCCCAAAGTCCCGAACCTGCAACCTACATCACCCGGGGCATTGATAATTCCGGGGCTCTGATCGTAGAGGACAACGCCGGTACGATACATACCATCTCCTCCGACGAAATATCTGTCAGAGGATTACTGGGATATATATGATCACCCTAATAATTCCTTAAGGGTCTTCATAATCTCTAGAAATCTAACAATATAAACTAACCCTACTGTTCATCAGTTCCGTCAAGCTTCTCAGCTTCGAAATCGATTTCCGAAATATCATAGTAAGGAGTTTCACTCCAGCACTCCATGATACGAGCACATACGTTCTCGATGTACTTCTCTTCTATCTGTGGAAGAAGTACGAAGAACTGATTTCTTCTACTCTGCA
Organism: uncultured Lachnospiraceae bacterium; assembly: GCA_946183625.1. Taxonomy (GTDB): domain Bacteria; phylum Bacillota; class Clostridia; order Lachnospirales; family Lachnospiraceae; genus Eubacterium_Q. The sequence continues at coordinate 3,953 of CAMHCL010000101.1, read as the reverse complement.
TCATGACGTCACTCTTTCTGAGAGTGATGTTCAGGATCTCACCAAATTCCTTAGTGATCTTTACAAATTCATCATCAGGGATCTCAGTATTAGGTGTTACTGTAACAAGCACCTTGGTGATACTTCCCTTATAAGTCTTAATATATCTTCTCATGAATCTATAAACTACACTGAAGTAGTCATAGTCAAGCCACAGAGCACCCTTCTGAATATTATATTCATCAAGTCCGCGAGATATGGATTCAAGCTGATCAACAGGCTCCTCTTCCTTCTCGCTGTTGAGATTATAAAGTGCACAGCCATGTGTACCAGTCTGCTTTACATATTCAAGGGCCATATCAGCCTTATGGAACAGGTCATCATAAGATGTTCCCATATCAGGAACGAAGACACCACCTACTGAAGCACCAACCATTATCTTAGCATCTTCGCCAAGTATCTTCTTGGTAGACTTCTCAAGCTCATCATTTATAGTCTTATAGAATGCAGCAAAGGCCTTCTTGTCATCCATATTCTTACGGAATACGACGAACTCATCACCACCGAGATTGCCCTTCACGTCGTCTGCTTCCGTATTCTCGCTGATAATACGAGCACAGTCATTAAGAACACTTGAAGCTGTTTCCTGTCCATAAATATCTGTGAACAAACTGAAGTTGTCCAAATTTATAAGAAGCAGAACACCCTTCTCTGTGCTGCAGACTCTGTCAAGCTTCTCAATAATGCTTACATCCTCTTCATTTCCAATTAAAGTATCAATACTAAGTCTGTTTGTGTACTTCATAGAGTCACCCATAATATTCCTCCTGTTATAACCCCCAAAACTACATAGATACAACTATATTATCACAACTAATCCGTCATGTCCACGTCAAGTACAGCTGTTACTTCATATTCCGGAAGTGCTGCTTTAACCTCATTCAGAACAGTCTGATAAGCTTTCTCTCTGTCCTTGATATCAAAGTCTATGATCATGTCAAAACTGACCATATTATGTTCTTCATCAAGATATAATCCATGAGTCTCCAGAACCTCATCATGCTGGGATGCTATATCCCTGATAATATCCTCTATCCTCATGGCTTCCTTATTATTTTCATCTACTGAATAAACAGATATTCCAGTCATGATCACCCCAGTTTCCTTGAGCACTGCCATGGTGATCTTTCTTCCCAGAGTATCTATATCCTTAGCAGTCATAGTCTGAGGAATCGCCACATGTACTGATCCCACCAGATTATCCGGACCATAGTCATGAATGACCAGATCATAAGCTCCCCTGACCTCAGGGAACTCGACTATAACAGCCTTAACACGGAGTGCCAGTTCAGAATCAATTCTCTTGCCAAGTATCTCACTTAGAGTCTCCCTAAGCATATCAATACCGGATTTGATGATTATGATTGAAATGATGACACCCAGATAACTCTCCAGGCTAAGCCCGGTAAAAATGAATATAAAGGCAGCCACAAGAGTCGATGCAGATATGATTGAATCAAAAAGTGCATCCTTTCCTGAAGCAGACAGTGCGTCGGAATTCACCTTCTTACCAACCTTGCTCACGTAGGTGCCAAGCACAATCTTCACAAGAACTGCAACTGCTATTATCATCAGACCAACGGCACTATAATCCGGAGTCTGAGGGTTAACTATCTTCTTCACGGATTCAATCAGTGATGTAACACCGGCATACAGAATTATAACCGCTATAACCATGGCCGTTATATATTCAATCCTTCCATGTCCAAGAGGATGATTCTTATCAGGTTTCCTGTTTGCCAGTTTCGTTCCAATAATTGTAATGATGGATGACAATGCATCACTGAGATTATTTACAGAGTCCATTACTATTGCGATGGATCTTGATAATAATCCGATGACCGCTTTAAATGCCGCCAGTATTACATTTGCCACTATTCCGATAATACTGGTAGTAATGATTTTCTTCTCTCTATCCATAAAGCTTCTCCCACTTATTTGCACGCGTGAGAACATTGATTACTTGTTGTTCTTCTTGTCCTTCTTAGGTTCTTTCTTATCATCCTTAACAGGCTTCTTATTATCCTTTGATGATTTCTTCTCAACCTTGTCAGTTTTCTTACGATCTTTATCCGACTTCTTCTCGACCTTGTCGGAATTCTTACGCTCCTTAGCCTTGTCGGCTGCCTTTGTTTCCTTAGCCTTGTCGGCTGCCTTTATCTCCTTGGCCTTGTCTGCAGTCTTTGCCTCCTTGGCCTTGTCGGCTGCCTTAGCATCCTTGTCCTTATTAGGAGCTTGAACAAGTGGAATATCCTCAATAACTGGCTGAGGTGTAGTGATCGGCTCTATAAACTTGGAATAATAATACTGCTCCAGAGCCACATATTCTTCGCTGTTGATATCCATGGCATGACCATGCATATCGTCAAATGTTTTATCTCCCAGTTCTCTCTTAACCACATGCTTGGATATATTCTCAGCATGGGCTGCTATACGCTCGAAACTATTTATCAGATCATAAAGCGCCACTCCGCCTGTTACACCACAGTCACCCTCCTGCAGTCTTTCTACATGGTGAGACTTTATGATATCTTCCATCTGTTCAATTGCTTCCGCCAGAGGTTCGATTCTGTAAGCCACCTTAGCCTTCTCATCATCAAATGCACTGAATGCAAGTTCGATTATATAGCTGGTAGCATCCTTGATGGCATTAAGTTCCTTATGTCCTCTTTCGGAGAAATGTACTTTATTATCATGCATTTCTATAGCTGTATATGCCAGATTCATGCAGTAATCTCCGATTCTCTCATAGTCTCCTATGGAGTTCAGGATCTCGGAAACCATATATTTGTTATCATTTGTAAGACGCTTTCTGTCTATTCTTACTATATAAGCAGTAAGGGCAGTCTCACATTTATCAATAAAATCTTCATTTTCCTGCATGGCATTTATAACATTGCCATCGTGCTTATCCAGAAGACCTGTAGACATTTCATAATTGGCTCTGATCTTCTCGCCCATTTCCTTCATAAGGATCATACACTGTGAAAGTGCAATACCAGGTGTCTTGAGAAGCATTCCATCCAGTCTCTGGAATTCTTTATCTTCAACAGACTCGTCTGAATCTCTGAGGATCTTGCCTGTAAGTGCTGAAATCTTGTTAGAGAACGGAAGGAGTATGATGCTGGTGATCAGGTTAAAGCCCAGATGCACATTTGCTATATCACCTCTGTTCACTACATCATTAAACATAGGAATACCGACGGTATAATATATGCCATAAATTACAACTGAAAACAGGATTGCACCGAATAAATTGAAAAGTAAGTAGCTGAGTGCTACTCTCTTGGCTTTCTTGTTAGCGCCAATACCACCCAGGAGGATAGTCATACATTTACCTATATTCTGTCCTATAATAATAGGAACAGCTGTAGCATAGGTTACGCTTCCTGTTGCAGACAGAGCCTGAAGTATACCAACGGATGCACTTGAACTCTGAATTATTGCAGTAAGTACGAGTCCCGTCAGGATACCGATTATAGGATTCTCAAATGATGTGAAAAACTGTTTGAATGTATCAGATTCCTTGAGAGGAGCGAAAACCTCTTCCATCATTGACATACCATAAAACAGGGTTCCAAGACCCACAAGAATACCAGCTATGTCCTTAAGCTTCCGCTTCTTTATGAAAATGTAAATAAATGCACCCACTGCACATAGCATAGGAGCAAATGATGATGGTTTTAGGAGCTGTAACACAAGATTACCAGAACCCAAGTCACCAAGTCTCAGTATTTGAGCTGTAACACAGCTACCTATATTTGCGCCAAAAACTACAGGGATTGTCTGACCTACGTTCATAATCCCAGCATTAACAAAACCTATAAGCATAATAGTTGTGGCTGCCGAACTCTGAATTATACCGTTTTAAAGACCCTGGCAGAGTATGGTGCGAAGATCGTCCGTCTGGATGC
>CAMHCL010000100.1 GCA_946183625.1 uncultured Lachnospiraceae bacterium | reverse complement strand
TAAAACTCTTGAGACAGGCCTTATGACTTACTGGTCACGTTCCAGACAGAAGCTATGGACAAAGGGTGAGGAATCAGGTCATATACAGAAGGTTGTAAGTCTTACTATTGATTGTGATAAGGATACTATCCTTGCCAAGGTGGATCAGACCGGACCTGCATGTCATACAGGTAATCCTACATGCTTCTTTACACCTCTGGTTGAAAGTAAGGATGCAAAGGAAACCGATATATATAAGGTTCTTGAGGATGTATATAAAGTAATTGCTGACCGCAAGGTAAATCCTAAGGAAGGCAGTTATACCAATTATCTTTTTAATGAGGGAATTGACAAAATACTCAAGAAGGTTGGCGAAGAATGTACAGAGATTGTAATTGCTTCCAAGAATCCTGATGCATCAGAGATTAAGTATGAAATAGCAGATTTTCTCTATCATGCCATGGTGCTCATGGTTGAGAAGGAAGTTACATGGGAAGAGATTGCAGATGAGCTTGCTCGTCGCGAATGATCCTTAGTTACATATTCGATAATAATGCAAAGAAATAATATTATACAGGAGCAAAAGAAAATGAGACAGTTTACTTCTAAAGAACTTAGAAAAACCTGGATTGACTTTTATAAGGAGAGAGGTCATGTAGATGTAGGTGCAGTATCACTTGTGTCTGATGGTTCTACTGGCGTTATGTTCAACGTAGCTGGAATGCAGCCGCTGATGCCATATCTTCTTGGTGAGAAGCATCCTATGGGAACCAGACTCTGTAATGTACAGGGCTGTGTTCGTACTAATGATATAGATTCAGTTGGTGACAAGAGCCACGTTACATTTTTCGAGATGATGGGAAGCTGGAGTCTCGGAGATTATTTCAAGGAAGAGAGATGTAAGTGGAGCTATGAGCTGCTTACTGAAGTTTTTGGTTTTGATAAGGATCATCTGGCATCAACAGTATTTGCAGGTGATGAGAATGCTCCTCGCGACGAGGAAGGTGCTCAGTTCCGTATAGCATCAGGATTTAAGCCTGAGAATATCCATTACCTTCCAGCAAAGGACAACTGGTGGGGACTGGAATATGGCCCATGTGGTCCTGATAGTGAAATGTTCTATATAGCTGATGTTCCAGACTGTGGCCCTGATTGCGGCCCTGGCTGTGATTGTGGAAAGTATACAGAGCTTGGTAATGATGTATTCATGCAGTATGAAAAACATCATGATGGCACACTTACTCCACTTAAGCAGAAGAATGTAGATACAGGCTGGGGACTTGAGAGAATCCTTGCATTCCTTAATGGAACAAAGGATGTATACCAGACTGACCTCTTCACTGATGCTATTGCATTTATAGAGAGTAAATCAGGTACAAAGTACGAAGCTGATGAGAAACTGACTAAGTCAATGAGAATCCTTGCTGATCACATGCGTACAAGCGTTATGCTGATCGGTGATGCTGCTAAACTGCTTCCATCAAATGTAGGAGCAGGATATGTTCTTAGAAGACTTATCAGAAGAGCTGTAAGACATGGACGTACACTTGGCCTTAATAAAGAGAACCTCCTGGAACTGGCCAAGATTTATATAGAAAAAGTTTATGATGACAGCTATCCACTTCTTACAAAGAATGAAGAGTTCATAATAACAGAGCTTGGTAAGGAAATATCACGTTTCGAGAGTACTCTTGAGAATGGTATGAAGGAATTTACTAAGATTCTTGATGAGAAGAAGAGCGCCGGAGCAAAGGAGATAGATGGTGATTCAGCGTTTTATCTCTATGATACATTTGGATTCCCAATCGAACTTACTGTAGAAATGGCAGATGAGGAAGGCCTTTCTGTTGATGAGGCTGGTTTCGAGAAGGCTATGGAATCTGCTAAGCAGAAAGCTAGAGAAAATCAGAACTTCTCTCAGACTTTAGTTGCCGGAGAAGATGTATTTGCATCACTTGCAGATGATGTAACAACTGTATTTACAGGATATGATAAGACTGAGGATACAGCAAAGATAGTTGCTGTTGCTACAGATGAAGCTATGGCTGATTCTATAGCAGAAGGAACCAAGGGTACTATCATTGTTGATAAGACACCTTTCTATGCAACTATGGGTGGTCAAACAGCTGATACAGGTGTTATCGAAACAGCTGATGGTACATTCAAAGTTGAGGATACTGTAAAGCTTAAGGGCGACAGAGTGGCTCATGTTGGTACAGTTATAAGCGGAACTATTAAGACTGGCAGCGATGCTGCACTTAAGGTCGATGCTGACAGACGTGCACTTATCTGTAAGAACCATTCAGCTACACACCTTCTTCAGAAGGCTCTTAAGACTGTTCTTGGAGATCATGTTGAGCAGGCTGGTTCACTTGTTACAGATGGAAGACTGAGATTCGACTTCTCACATAATCAGGCTATGACTCCTGATGAGATAAGACAGGTTGAAGAAATCGTTAATAAAGAAATCAGTGATGACCTGAAGGTTAATACTCAGGTTATGAGCCTTGATGAGGCTAAGAAAACTGGTGCCATGGCGCTTTTCGGCGAGAAGTATGGCGAGGAAGTTCGTGTTGTAAATATGGGCGACTGGTCTATAGAACTCTGTGGTGGTACTCATGTACCTCATACAAGTGTTATCGGTACATTTAAAATTGTATCTGAACAGGGTATAGCTGCCGGAGTAAGACGTATAGAAGCACTTACATCTGTTGGCGCTGCAGCTTATTATGCAGAGGTTGAAGCTAGACTTAACGAGGCTGCTAAGGCTGCTAAGACAGAACCTGGTAAGCTGGTTGATAAGATACAGTCACTGATGGATGAGATTAAGAGTCTTCAGTCTGAAAACCAGAGCTTAAAGGATAAGATGGCTAAAGCAGCTGCTTCAAGTGCTGAAGATGCAGTTGTTGAAGTAGGAGATGTTAAGGTTCTTCCTATGGCTGTTCAGGGAGTTGATCCAAACGCCCTCAGAAATCTTGGCGATGATTATAAGGCAAAGCTTGGTAATGCAGTAGTTATCATGGCTTCAGATCTTGGCGGCAAGGTCAGCCTTATAGTAATGGCATCAGATGATGCTGTTGCAGCAGGTGTACATGCGGGCAATATAATTAAAACTATTGCGCCTATCGTAGGTGGCGGCGGTGGTGGTCGTCCTAATATGGCTCAGGCTGGTGGTAAGGATGCTTCCAAGATACAGGATGCACTAAGTGCAGGTGTTGAAGAAGTTAAGAAACAGGTGGGTTAAAAATAAGAAAATGAGGACGGGATTTATTCCCATATTGGGAACAACCCCCGTCCTCATTTTTAACACATAAATCAGACTTCAAATAATTATTACTTACTATTAAAACTGTTAATTACCCATTTTTCAGCTTTGTTGTGAGCATTACATGAATGACACCACAACATATCATTATTTGCATCACGGTTTTCATAGTCGTTACTTTTTGCGTATAAAGTTACCAACTCGAGTTCCCAACCACATTCTGGACAACATGCTGTTCTGTATCCATTTTGCATGGCGGCAGCCTGGACTTTTTTTACAAGACGTACATATGTTTTAAAATTCTCATAACCAGTAGTTCCACCGCTTACTTCAGATAGCTGATCCACATCTAATTTGTTTATTTTGTCTTCGCCAAAATTCTTTTCCATATTTTTCTCCTTTTTTTTGATGATATTAATGGTGACGTTCATTATCTTTGCTGTAAGTTCACGAGTTGTCTATTGATTTGATCATATTTTGAGTATATATTAAATCTATTATTTATACAATATTGAACCATATTTAGAGACAATTAAATATAAATAATCAATTAACCTTGACAGATACTTGATATATGATATAATCAAATCTGTGCGATTTTGGTAAGCCCGTCAGTTGTTTATGATATTCGCACATCAAATCCACAACTGGAGGGAGGGTTGATAGAATGTCTAGTGTAGTTGTAAAAGAGAATGAAACTTTAGATAGCGCTCTTAGAAGATTTAAGAGAAACTGTGCTAAAGCAGGTATACAGCAGGAGATTCGTAAGAGAGAACACTACGAGAAGCCTTCTGTAAGACGTAAGAAGAAGTCTGAAGCTGCAAGAAAGCGTAAGTATAAGTAATCTTATTCGCCACGAGGGTTTCCTCGTGGCGTTTTATTATTTCAGGGAGGTTATATGTCGTATAAAAGTTCCAGTATCAAGATTGATGACAGAGCCATTCAGGCTGTTTTCGGTCAATTTGATAAAAATATACGTAAGATAGAGAAGTCCTTTGGCATTACATATGTCTATAGGGGTGAAGACCTGATCATAGAAGGTGAAGAAACTGGTGTTGATGGCGCTGAAAGAGTCATCAAGGATCTACTGGTCATTTGCAAGAATGGTAGTGATATTACAGATCAGAATGTTGATTATTCCATAAGACTTGTATTGGAAGGCAGTGATCATACTATTTCAGAGCTTGATACAGATAAGGATATCATATGCCATACATTAGCTGGCAGACCGATAAGACCTAAGACACATGGTCAGAAACAGTATGTAGATGCTATTGATAATGAGATGATAGTATTTGGTACAGGCCCTGCTGGTACAGGTAAAACTTATCTTGCCATGGCTAAGGCTATCACAGCTTTTAAGAAGGGTGATGTGGAGAGAATCATACTTACAAGACCAGCTATTGAAGCCGGAGAACGTCTAGGCTTCCTGCCGGGTGATCTTCAAAGCAAGATTGATCCATACTTAAGACCACTTTATGATGCACTATATGAGATAATGGGAGCTGAGAGCTTTCAGAAGAATATGGAAAAGGGGCTTATTGAAGTGGCGCCTCTTGCATACATGAGAGGCCGCACTCTGGACAACGCCTTTATTGTTCTTGATGAAGCTCAGAATACAACAGAGTCACAGATGAAAATGTTTCTGACTCGTATAGGCTTCGGATCTAAGGCTATTATTACCGGTGACCAGTCACAGAAGGATTTGTCTCAGGGCACCAGATCTGGTCTTGATACGGCTCTCAGAGTATGTAGGAATATAGATGGTATAGCTATCTGCACTTTGACAAGTAAGGATGTAGTGAGACATCCACTTGTACAGAAGATAGTTGAAGCTTATGAAAAGTATGATGCGTCATCTAAAAGACATGAGAATCCCCGTAAAAAAGGTGATTTTAAAAAGAGTTAAAGTTGATAATACTTACTTATTAGTGTATAATTCATATGTTGAACTAATGGGAGATACTTTATGAATATATGTATATCTAATGACTCATCCATAAGTTATCCTGACAGATATGAAGCAATAATTCAGGATATAATATATGCATCTATCGAATACGTTGGATGCCCTTATGAGTGTGAGGTCAGTGTTACATTTACTGATAATGATGGTATACAGGCTATTAATAAAGAAACCCGTGATATAGATAGTCCAACGGATGTTTTGTCATTTCCAATGATTGACTATGAAACTCCTGCAGATTTTTCTGTCGTAAAAAGCAGTCCTGATCTGTATATAGATATGGACTCTGGAGATCTTATATTAGGGGATATAGTCATTTCATTAGAGAAGGTGGAGGAACAGGCAAAAGACTACGGTCATAGTGTTTTTAGGGAAGTTGCATTTCTGACTGCTCACAGTATGTTACATCTATTCGGTTATGATCATATAGAGGAATCGGATAGGGAAGTTATGGAAGCTAAGCAGACAGAGATATTAAACATGAAAGGATATACAAGAGATTATGAATAAGAAAAAGCTTTTTACAGCATTTACTGCCGGACTTATTGCTTTATCAATGCTCAGTGGATGTGGAAAGAAGGAAGAGGC
>CAMHCL010000099.1 GCA_946183625.1 uncultured Lachnospiraceae bacterium | reverse complement strand
GTTTTATGGGTGGCAGATATTATATATTTGCTTATTATGATTTTATATAAAAAACTGCATACTAAGTAAGAATCAGAACACATAAGACAATAGGTAAATGCACGTATTAATAAGAATTAATTCGTTAGGAGGTATTTATATGGCGGAAACTTGAAGGTGAAGAATAATAATCTTTTGAATTATTAGTTTTATCAGAAAGACTATGGGGTTACGAAATATGATAAGAAAGAAAATGGGGGTATGGATACTGGCAGCTGCCTTTGCACTGGGTACTATCAGTCAGTCAAATGTATATGCAGATCCATATGTTGAACCTGAAAACCCGGAGACATTATCCGATGAGGAATATGTTGAAGGAGAGATTATAGTAGGGTTCGTGAATACCAAAGAATCAGATGATACCGATTCTTCCGATTGCACAACGCTTATGGAAGCCAGCGATGTGGAAATCGTGGTAGTTGATACGAATGGTAAGTCGGTAGAAGCAGCAATCGAAGAATATATGGCAATGCCGAATGTTGTTTTTGCAGAGCCTAACTATATCATTCATCCTGCTATGGATTCGCCGGATTTTACTCCGGATCAATATTATCCGACAGGCTCTACTGGAGGTATTGATGTTCCGGATTGGAATACAACACCGACAGGGGCTGATGATGTTATCGTTGCTGTAATTGACTCGGGTGTTGAATATGAACATGAAGATCTGAAGGATGTTATATGGAACGATGGTTTGAACTATCCTGAACTGGTTGCTATGGGTGGTGGTGCTCATGGTTTTAATGCAGCGGCTTATGTGGATGGTGGTGTTTCGGGATCAACAGATGCTCCTGTACCATCTCCTGCTGACGGTGGATATCATGGTACTCACGTTGCAGGAACTATAGCTGCATCCTGGAATGGAAAGGGTGTAAGCGGAATCACAAATGATGTGAAGCTGATGATTCTTAGAACAGCAACTGAAGAAGGTTCTGTTGAGATGGATAATGTCGTGGCTGCTTATGATTATCTCTGTAAAGCACATGACGCTGGTGTAAATGTTGTAGTTGCAAATAATTCCTGGGGTGGACATTACATTTCCTATGCATCTCTCTATGCAATCAGAGAGGCAACAAAACGTGGAATGATAATGGTTTTTGCCACAGGAAATGAAAATTTAAATCTTGATACAAATGATAGTCTGGCATATCTGTTAAGTGATCTGCCAAATGTGATACTTGTTAATGCCTCAGACAATAATGAGGGGTTAGCACATTTTTCAAACTATGGTCAGTTTTCAACAGATATCTATGCTCCTGGAACAGACATAATTTCGACTATGCCGAATAATTGGTTGTATGCGAATCCAAATCATTCTACACCTATTTTAGAAAATGATTTCGAGGTAGAAAGTGACCTTATAGTAGAAGGTTATGACGAGGAAGGAAATCCTATACCGAGTATGTGGGGCGATGGAGGTGGCTACCAGGGATCTGATGGCTATATTCCTGGTAATGATATAGGTTCGGAATATAAGATCTATAGTAACGAAGATCTCTCTGAGGAGAAACCGAGATACCTGACCTTCATGGTTGAAAAGGACAGAGTATACAATAAGGACATGTTCAGACTTGAAGTTGACACGACTGATGGGGATAAAGCATTACTGAATGACGGTGGCATCGTAGAAGCAGGCAAATGGAATGCAGTTAGTTTTGAACTTCCAGATAATACGGATTATGAGAATTTTAATTGCGTGCTCTCACCAGAGGAGGCATTTCTTAAACCTTCTGGAGATGATGAATCTGGGGTTAGGATTGATAATGTAATGCTTACAAATGATGCGTGGCCATATTATAAGTTGAGTGGAACTTCCATGGCAGCACCTGTCGTAACAGGTGAGGTGGCAGCAATAGCTGTAGCAAATCCGGATGATTCTCCACGAATGCTTGTTGCAAGAACCCTTGGTTCTGTAAAGAAGAAGGCTGAGCTATCTGACAGATGTATCACTGGAGGAATTGCAAATCTGAGAAATGCATTAGAGGGCAGATATTCGCCAGTTATATTTGATGCACAGATTAATGATGATGAAATAGTCGTTGATGGTGAATTCTTTACTGGCTCTGGTGATCTTTATATCAATGACAGTCCTGTAAATGTAACGGAGTGGACTGACAATCATATCGTAGCATCAGCAGATGGTATAGATCGTTCTATCCGCCTGGCCAAGGTTGAAGTCAGAAATAATAATATAGAAGGCTTTAACAGTGGCGTTCGATATGTTCATCAGGAAGTTACTAGAACAGACTTTACCGAAGTAGACATTCCAGAAGAAATGGATAAGATGTCATTTATTAATTATTCCGCAGTTTCACTAGGAGACTGTATCTATTTCATGACGGGAAATGCAGAAGCGACAGTTTTCTATATTACTGAATATAATACCAAGACTGGTGAATGGAAGGATATAACAGGAGAATCAGGTTATGGATTCCTTACTGGCCAGATTGTTGCTTATAAAGGCAGAATTGTGACTATTGCCAATAAGGAAGATGGCGACTCCCAGGTATTTACTTATGATCCTGACACGGATGAGATAATCTGGATTCCTATAGATAATATTGGCTACTATAAGGGGTGTACCCTGCTGAATTATAAGGGCGAGCTGTTGATTATGGGTGGTGGAGAAACTGCGGATTTTGAACACTATAATCCTAATTACGATATATTAAGGGTTGACCTGAAGGCAAGAAATCTTACCAAAGTAGGATCTACAGAAGATACAGGAGTAGCGGTTGAAACAGTCATTCCTTATTATGATAAGTATGGAAATGTATATCTGGGTTATTCACATCAAAACTGGGATACAGTAAGAGTAATTAAGGTGAATGATAATGAATATAAGGTCATGCCGATAGATCAAAAAACGGTTCCAAATGATAATTCTTCAATTGATTCCATCCCTGCCTATGCTATGGCTTATGCTGAAGAAGGCATGCTGGTTTCGGGCTCGGATGTTTTCGCAGCGTCAGATGAGGTGCTTTCAGATTCGTATCTCGGAGAGATGGATGAAGATGGATATGTAACGTTTTCAAATATTGGAAAGCTTTTTGATTCGACGTACATGATCAGACCGATGTCGGTGGTGAATGGACAGAATTATTATGTACTGGCGTCCTGCAGAGGCAGCAAGAATCTAGGTAAGTCGCTTCGATATATCGATGGATTTACAGAAATTGTTCCTGAAGGAAGTACTAAAGAAGAAACAAGCGCAAATGTATCATTTAAGGTTGAGAATGGCAGCTGGGATGATGGTACTAAAACTGATAAGACTGTAGCGCTGACAGGAGATAGTTGGAATGGCATGTATCTTACGGCAGGAGATATCCCTGGCGTTGGAACAAAGCCTGATGCTTCCTTCGCAACAGGAAGTTGGGATACGGTTCCAAGTGTTGATACCGAAATCACAGAAGATACAGTATACACATATACCTATGCTGCAACAGATAAAATAGTTTATTCATGTGTTGAGGGTGCTGGTGGTGTCTGGACAAAGGGTAGTCAGTCTGAACTTAAATTTGTCCACAAGAGATCTGTAGATGATGCGACAACATTTGACCACTTTACAGGAATACTTGTGGATGGAAAGGCAGTTGATAAGGCGAACTACACAGCAGAGTCAGGAAGCGTTATCGTTAAGCTGAAGCCAGCATATCTTGAAACTCTTTCAGTCGGAGCACATACGATTACGACACAGTTTGATGATGGTGATGACGTTACTGTATCCTTTACTATCAATGATAAATCAGGTAAGAGTGACTCGACACCGAGTGGAAATTCAAAGGCGAAATCGCCGAAGACAGCGGATTCATTTGATGCGATCCAGATTCTTATAATGCTGATTTCTGGATGTGGCATTCTTGTAATAATGAGATCACGCAAGAAATATTATAATTAAGGGGGAAGTATTTATATGAACAGGGAATCTAAACCCGCCAGCTCTTTTACTAAGCTGGCAAACGAAGCATGGTATAAGAAGCTGGACTTCAATGACAGGAGAGAAAGAGAAAACGCTGAGAAGGGACTTGTTGATGCTCCGGAAGAGCTGGAGATCATGTCTGAGGATGGGCGTGTAGTATGGAGTCAGAAGGCATATGCATTTCTGGATGGACAGGAGAAGGCTCCTGATTCTGTGAATCCTAGTCTTTGGGATAATGTCCAGAATAATCACAAGTATGGTCTTTTCAAGGTAACAGATGGAATATATCAGGTTCGTGGATATGATATGGCAAATATCACATTTATCGAAGGTGATACGGGCTGGATCATATTTGACACATCTATGACAGTGGAATGTGCAAAGGCGGCTAGGGATCTGGTGGATAAGAATCTGGGAGTAAAACCAATTAAGGCAGTTCTGATATCTCATTCACATATAGATCACTTCGGTGGCGTCAGAGCATTTGTAAGTGATGAAGAAATAGCGGACTCAGCCTTATCTATTGAAGAGCAGGTTTCCAGCGGTAAGATTCCTGTAATTGTTCCGGAGGAATTTACAGAGTATTCCGTATCTGAAAACCTTAATGCAGGAACCAGCATGAGCCGACGTGCTCAGTATCAGTATGGAGTTTTCCTTCCTAAGAATGAGAGGGGTGGAATGTCCATCGGGATAGGAATGGGACAATCCAGAGGCAGTGTATCATTTATTGTTCCTTCTTATGAAGTAAAGGAAACAGGTGAGAAGGTGACTATTGATGGCGTTGAAATCGAATTTCAGCTTACGCCGGGAACAGAAGCTCCTTCTGAGATGAATGCATATTTCCCACAGAGAAAAGCGTTGTGGCTGGCAGAAAACTGTACAGGAACACTTCATAATCTTTATACTCTTCGTGGTGCCCAGGTAAGAGATGGAAATGCATGGGCAGAATATATAATGGAAGCAGTGAATCTTTACGGAGACAAGACGGAGGTTGTATTCCAGTCTCATAACTGGCCACATTGGGGAACTGATAATATTAAGGAATACCTGATCAATACAGCGGCTGTATATAAGTATATAAATGATGAGACTCTCTCCATGATCAATCAGGGCTTTACTTCTACTGAAATAGCAAGGGAATTGAAGCTTCCTGAAGCGCTGGAGAAGAACTGGTATACTCGTCAGTATTATGGTACTGTGGCTCATAATTCAAAGGCTGTTTACCAGAAGTATATGGGCTGGTATGATGCAAATCCTATTAACTTAAATAAACTGACTCCTGTAGAAAGTGGAAAGAAGTGGATCGAGTACGTATCTCTGGGCGGCATGGATAAAGCTATGGATAAGGCACGTGAAGAGTTTGAGGCTGGCAATTATCAGTGGGTTGCAGAGTTTTCTAACATGATAGTTTTTTCAGACCCTTCAAATACTGAAGCCAGACTGTTATGTGCAGATGCACTGGAACAGCTTGGTTATCAGGCAGAGTCGGGAACATGGCGTAATTGCTATCTGACAGCTGCTCTGGAGCTAAGAGAAGGAAATCAGGCAAAGAAGATTGCTGCAAAGAGCAGCTTCGGTTCTGATATGATGAGTAACCTTACTCCTGAAATGGCATTTGATTACATGGGTATTCTGCTGGATAAGACCATGATGGAGAATGAAAACTATACTATAGAGTTTGATATGACTGATACTGGTGAAGCTTATGCCGTTTATATGAGATATGGTGCACTTCTTTATGCAAAGGGTAAGCTGGGAACTGCAGCAGATATTCAGATAAAATCTCCTGAGAAAAATGTGCTTCTGCTTCTTGCTGGACAGAGGGATGCATTTATGAAAAATGCTGAAGTTGAAGGCGATATAGAAGCCTTTGACAGATTAGCCGAAAGCCTGAATAAGTTTGCAGGTGGCTCCAGAGGAGATTTCAATATTAT
>CAMHCL010000098.1 GCA_946183625.1 uncultured Lachnospiraceae bacterium | reverse complement strand
TCGTTAGGAAGGAAGCACTCACGAACGTAAGGCTGTCCACCACCGTTGATACATCCACCAGGACATCCCATGATCTCGATAAACTGATACTTTGACTTGCCTTCTCTGATTTCATCAAGAAGTACGCTTGCTGACTTCATACCTGAAGCTATAGCAACATTTACTGTAGTACCATTTATATCGATAGAAGCTTCTCTGATACCTGCATCATGTCCACGAACTGCCTTGAACTCGATTGGCTCAGATTCCTTACCTGTAAGCTTGAAGTAAACTGTACGAAGAGCAGCTTCCATAACACCACCAGTAACACCGAAGATAACACCGGCACCAGTGTAATCGCCCATGATATCCTGATCCCAATCTTCATCTGGAAGTCTATCAAAGAGGATACCTGATCTCTTGATCATACGAGCAAGCTCTCTTGTTGTGATTACTGCATCAACATCATCAATGCCATTAACCTTAAGCTGTTCACGCTGTCTCTCAAACTTCTTAGCTGTACAAGGCATTACTGATACAACGAATATATCTTCTGGCTTAATGCCATTCTGCTCTGCCCAGTAAGACTTGATTATAGCACCCTGCATCTGATGAGGGGACTTGCATGATGACAGATGTGGAAGAAGATCACCATAGTTGTACTCTGCATAGTTAACCCATCCAGGTGAACATGATGTGATCATTGGAAGTGTTCCACCATTCTGAAGACGGCCCAGAAGCTCTGTTCCCTCTTCCATGATTGTAAGGTCTGCACCGAAGTTTACATCGTAAACTCTTGCAAATCCAAGTCTTCTCATAGCAGCAGCCATCTTACCTGTAACAGGTGTTCCGATCTTGTAACCGAACTCTTCACCAAGTGCTGCTCTAACTGCAGGTGCAGCCTGTGCAATTACTGTCTTGCCTGCTGCAAATGCTGCATCGATCTTATCGATTTCTGAATGCTCCATAAGTGCGCCTGTAGGACATACATTTACACACTGTCCACACTGGATACATGGAGAATCATTAAATCCTCTGTTCTCTGCAGGTGATACAAATACGTTAAATCCTCTGTTCTCGAATCCAAGGATTCCAAGTCCATGAGCATTCTTACATCTCTCTATACATCTACCGCAAAGAATACATTTTGATGTATCTCTTACGATACCAGGAGCAACCTCATCAAGGTATGTCTCTGAATGAATACCTTCGAAAGCGCCTTCTCTGGCACCTGTAATGTTAGCAACGTGAAGAAGCTCACACTGACCATTCTTATCACACTGCTGACAATTCTTATTATGATTTGAAAGAAGCAGCTCAACGCTCTGACGTCTTGCTGTTGTAGCAGCTGGTGAAGAAATTGTTATCTCCATACCCTCAGCCACTGGATATACACATGATGCTACAAGGCCTCTAGCACCTGTTGCCTCTACGAGACATACACGACATGAACCCTGATTGCATTCACCATGATTAAATGCACAAAGTGAAGGAATCTCATAACCGCACTTCTTAGCAGCCTCGAGGATTGTTAAGCCTTCCTCTACCTGATAGGAGATGCCTTCTATTTTAATATTTACCATCGCCATAGTAGTTACCTCCTTATTCTTTTGATATTGCTGCGAATTTACAGTTACTCATACAAAGTCCGCACTTTACGCACTTCTCAGGATCGATCTGCATTGAAGGAAGCTTATGACCTTCAGCAACATAATCTGTCTTCTCGATACAGCTTGCTGGACAGTTACGTGCACAGAGACCGCATCCGATACATTTATCCTTATCAATCTTGTACTGCATAAGGCTCTTACATACATGAGCAGGACACTTCTTGTCAACGATATGAGCGATATACTCATCTCTGAAATGCTTCAGTGTTGAGTTAACAGGGTTAGCTGCTGTCTGTCCAAGAGCACAAAGTGAATTCTTCTGAATTGTCTTTGAAAGCTCTTCAAGAGTATCAAGGTCTTCCATTGTACCCTTGCCTTCAGTAATCTTAGTGAGGATCTCAAGGATTCTCTTAGTACCGATACGGCATGGAGAACATTTACCACAAGACTCATCACAGATGAACTCCATGTAGAACTTAGCAACGTCAACCATACAGTTATCTTCATCCATAACGATAGCTCCACCGGAACCCATCATAGATCCCTTCTGAACGAGGTTATCGAAATCGATTGGCTCATCAAGGAATTCCTCTGTCAGACATCCGCCTGAAGGACCACCTGTCTGGATAGCCTTAAACTTCTTACCATTAGGAATACCACCACCGATATCATAGATAAGCTCGCGAAGTGTAGTTCCCATAGGTACTTCTACAAGACCAACATTATTTACCTTACCACCGAGAGCGAATACCTTAGTACCCTTTGATCCCTCTGTACCAACGGAAGCAAACTCAGCTGCTCCTTCACGAAGAATATAAGGTACACAAGCAAGTGTCTCAACGTTGTTAACGCAGGTTGGCTTCTCCCAAAGTCCCTTAATTGCAGGGAAAGGAGGACGAGGTCTAGGCATACCTCTCTTACCCTCGATAGAGTTAAGAAGAGCTGTCTCCTCACCACAAACGAATGCACCAGCACCAAGTCTGATGTGGCAGTCGAAATTGAAGCCTGAACCAAGGATATTCTCTCCGAGAAGTCCCATCTCACGAGCCTGGTTGATAGCAATCTTAAGACGATTAACAGCGATAGGATACTCAGCACGTACATAGAAGTAACCTTCTGATGCGCCGAAAGCATAACCTGCAATCATCATACCTTCGATAACTCCAAGTGGGTTACCTTCAAGGATAGAACGATCCATGAATGCACCTGGGTCACCCTCGTCACCGTTACATACAACGTACTTCTGATCAGAATCTACGTTTAATGCGAACTGCCACTTTCTACCTGTAGGGAATCCGCCGCCGCCTCGGCCACGAAGACCAGAAGCAAGTACTTCATCAACTACTTCCTGTGGTGTCATTGTAAGAGCTTTCTTGATACCCTGGAATGCCCCCATACCAATTGCTTCATTAATATCCTCAGGATTGATAACTCCACAACCATGAAGAGCAACACGACGCTGCTTCTTATAGAAGTTGATATCATCCTGCTTAACTTTCTTCTCCTGTGTAGCTGGATCAATATAGAGAAGTCTCTCTACGATCTCGCCACCTACGATATCCTTCTCGATGATCTCTTCAACATCATCAATAGATACCATACGATATAATGTATCTTCTGGATAAATCTTAACGAATGGTCCCTGAGAACAGAAACCGAAGCAACCTACGATATTAACAGTTGCCTTGTCTGTAAGACCCTTCTCTTCAAGAGTCTTCTCGAACTTTTCTTTGATCTCCATAGAGTTACTGGACAGACATCCTGTACCACCACAGAGAACGATGTGTCTCTTGCCATCAGCTCCTGTAAGCTTGTCATCTAAACACTTAGTACAAGCGGAAGAGCTTTCTTCAAAAGCCTGAACGTTATCTATCATATCTTATACCCTCCCTTTCTAAGCGTTTGCAGCCTGTCTATAGCTTTCAATAATTTCAGAAACCTGTCCTACTTCAACCTTAGGATAAACCTTACCATTGATCGATACAGCTGGAGCTATACCGCAGGCACCGATACATCTAAGTGCATCAAGAGTAAACAGGCCATCTTCAGATGTTTCACCAGGTCCGATCTTAAGGAGTTCAGAGAACTTATCTATTACGTTCTGTGCCCCCTTAACATAGCATGCCGTACCAAGACAGCATCCAATAACATACTTTCCCTTTGGAGTAAGGGAGAAGAATGAATAAAATGTAACAACTCCGTAAATCTCTGCGACAGAAATACCCGTCTTCTTTGATACCAGTTCCTGAACGTCAAGTGGTATGTAACCATACTCGTTCTGGATATCACTGAGTATCATCATAAGAGGAGTTTTTTCATCTGCATATCTATCACAGATTTCCTCGATTTGCGCTACCGCAGCAGCATTCAGCTTACCCATCATTTATAAACCTCCTGTTAAAATTTTATAAAAAAATAGCTAATAAAAGTTGGGACTATTTTTAGCTGTAGTCACTTAGCAAGATTATACTAAATCTTAGCTAGTTATATCAATTTAACCTTTAATAGTAATAGTTAATTTTGATAAGAAAAAATAGGCAAAATAAAACTTCTTTTCGTCCTTGCATAGGTTGTTATTCCATATATCTTAAATGTGTCGACCAAAGCGTCAGCATATTCCGATAATTCGTAATTATAAAGCACATTTATCTGGAAGAATCCACCATTCTCGATTATGTTGACATGCAGCGTATCCAGCGGTCTGCTGAGATAATTGATCTGAACTATCCTGTCAGAATATTCATGCATCGGAAGTCTGCCGATATAATCCATGTAATAGGTATCATGCCCCATAGGACGCATGGACGAAAGCATCTCCCGTTTCGAAGCGAACCCACTCACCGAATCCATCTTATGATAGATGCCTATCAGTTCATTTGCCTTCTGCTTAACTGCCTCTTCGGACATGTTTGCCTTAAGGATTTTTCTCAGATGTCTTGCCTTCTCATCGAAGGTCATCTTATCCATTTCACCGCCGGACACAACCAGGCCAGTCCTATCAGAACAATTTTTAAATGTACTTTCACAGCCCAGCTGTTTTCTCATACACATTGGTATGTATGCCATTATCGGTTTTTCCGGATGAGGATGAATCCTCTTCACCGCCTCTCCCATCATGAGAGCAAATACAACTGAAGGTGAAGATCCTATAGCCTTTACGAATTTCATAAACTCATCTGTCGGGACCTTGATTGATATCTCACCTGTTTCTTCCTTCGGTTTCCCTGTTGCTTCAGGGAAGCGGAAGAAAGACTTTTTATGATGACTACTATCACCTGTCATTGCCGCATCCGATACAGCATCATGATTCACACAGATGTTTTCGTCCTTTGTATCAGATGTTGAAGTCGATCTTTCATATGGTTTCGCAAACGGTTCAACAGTCTCAGCATCAGACTGTTTCGTAGAATCAGTTCTTACATTACTGTCATCATAATCCTTACCATCAAGAAGACTGTAGTAGTTATAAAGCAGCGCCTCTATAAACATATTTAAGCCACGTCCATCGCAGAGACCGTGGAACATGGAAATAGTAATTACATTTTCATAATATGTAACATCCACCATGTGATAGTTGTTGGATGAACCACCAATAGAATGCATATCAGCCGATTCTTTTACCAGCATCGGCAGAGGATTGGCGGCATAATACATATCACCATCTTCTATTACAATTGTATCCGAGAAATAAGGCATACGAATAAGCACTCTGTCGAGTGCTCTCTGCAAGACACCGCCATCTATATTCCTGATATTTCTCACATCCACCACATAACTGCGTAGTGTATCCTGATTATAGAGATGCGGTATTCCCGAATATATTTTTTCCTTTTTCTCAAATGTCATGGGGATTTATTCCTTAGATCTAAATATCAAACACGTTGATTTTACTCTATTAGGTCCAGTTATTCAAGGTATTCGTGATAATAACGAAATACGTTTTATTATTATAACGTCTTGTATATATCAGACTCTTTAAACATTTTCCACATAACGGCACTTGGGCCATGTAAGTTTTCCCATATATCTTCTTTATTTTCAAAAGTATCTAAATACACGCCACTAATAAAGCTCTTACTTGTTGCCTCATCATTGCCACGGAACTTATGTGTTTTTTCAAATTGTTCATCCTTTATTACTAATACAAAGGATAATTCATGTCTCAATCCAGACAAGTCTACAACACTTCCCAAAAAATCAAAACTTGCATTTCCTTCTTTTATCATTTTATCCAGTGCATTTATTTTCTCGTCTTTTAGAAGAGCTTCATTCACAGACCCTGCACCTTTGCCTTCAAATTCCTCTTCTCCAAATATCTCTTCTAAGAATTCTCTAAACACAGCACATCCTGGTGACATATTATCAATCAAC
>CAMHCL010000097.1 GCA_946183625.1 uncultured Lachnospiraceae bacterium | reverse complement strand
TTTCTGCATTTTCTCCCTGAGGAACAAAGAAAGTAACCTCAGCCTTGAGTTCCTTTTTCTTACCTGTGATTATTGTATAGCCCATTCCGTGACGGCACTGATAGAAATCAAGCTCAGTCTTGACTGGTGACCATCCAGGATTCCATACAGTATCTTCATCGTTGATATAGAAATAACGTCCGCCCATATCAACTGGGATATTGTTATAACGATAACGTGTAATACGTCTCAGACGTGCATCTTTGTAGAAATGATAACCTCCTGCTGTATTGGAGATAAGTGAGAAGAATCCTTCTGTTCCCAGGTAGTTGATCCATGGGTAAGGAGTTCTTGGGGATGTGATGACATATTCTCTTTTTGCGTCATCAAAGTAACCAAATTTCATAAGTTATACCTTCCCTTTCTTGTAGTGTTTTTAAGTGTATAAAAGTTGCCGGTACTCGTGGCAACAGACATAGAATAATTATATAGTAAAAGAGGGCAAAACTCAACAAAGTTTTACCCTCTTTTATATATTCTGCTGTTAAATCATTCTCTAACAACTATTTAGTTGAATAAATGTGCTCGTACACAGTCTTAGATTGTCCAGGAGCCAGTTCCAGATATCCTGATTCAGCAAATGAAAGTGGAAGATTTGGTGCATTTATCATCCAAGTCATAGGCTCAGGACAGAAGAAGCCCTTCTCACCACCGTCATTCCATAAAACCCAGAACTTGAAGTTGTCATCTACTTCGTAGAATATCTTCTTGCCTGTGGCTATATCAGTTGCGATGGCACCACGGAATGGACGACCATCAACCTCATCAGTATCCATGTTATAAACATCATTATCCAGCTTATGCTTTACCGGGATCATAGAACCAGTCTGGTACTGCTTGTCATGGTTATCAAGAGGAATTGTATCACCTGTAGGATTTCCTCTGTCGTTCAGCAACCACTTGGCACCGATGGTCACATATAGTCTTGTGTCCAGCGGTTCACCTGTGGAAGTAAATGGACCATTCATAGCAGTGTGGTTACATACTCCGTAAGGAAGCTGTCTGTCGGACAGATTAGTAACAGTGAATTCATAACTCATTCCATCATCCTTCAGAGTGAATGTAAATTCTGCTTTTAACTTAACTGGAAATGTACTGAAGAACGGATCGTTCTCGTCATATACATACTCAGTCTTTGCAATTGCACTGTCCGCGGTGGATTCAACACTTACAATAGTATGTTCTCTCAGATGCAGAAAACCATGGAGATGGTTATTTCCCTCCACATCTGTAATAGGGAATGTGTAAGTGTAGTCAGTACATTTTAATACTCCATCTTCAAGTCTGTTTGGAAAGAGAAGAGTTGGGAAACCATACACTTCTGCGAATCCCTTGAGGTCTTCGGCTGTGAAGGAATCATCCTTGCGGAAGAACTCTATATCGTTCTCAACATCACGCATTTCCTGAAGATTGCTGCCGTTGAAAGGAGCAACTATGGCCGTGTACTTTCCGGCAGTCATATATATGGCATCCTTTCCTTTGTAATCTTTAATCTCTGCTTTGTAACTCAAATCAAACACCCCCCTAGTTAATGGCTGATGATATCTTCGCTGCCAGCTCAGCCTGAGCGTCATCCTCTACAGTTTTCTGAGGCCAGCCGATACCACATTTATCATCATCATATCTTGGGATGACGTGAGTGTGGAAATGGAAAACAGTCTGTCCTGCGGCAGTTCCGTTGTTCTGAACAACATTGATGCCGTCACATTTTAATGTGTCTGTAAGAGCACGTCCGATCTTTGCAGCGAGTGGAAGGACCTTACGTGCAGTCTCTTCGTCAAGTGAGAACAGATTGTCGCTGTGCTGTTTTGGGATGATCAGAGAATGGCCGTAGTTTGCCGGACTGGCATCCAGGATAACTCTGAAATCTTCGTCTTCATAAACGGTGTGAGTTGGGAAAACACCGTTGGCTAACTTGCAAAAAATACAATCATCTTTAGTCATTTTAGTCGTTACCTCCGAATATAACCTATACATTACATTTTACCATTTATTAAGGTGAATGTAAAAGCTTAATGATAAAGGTCGTGGATTCTATTGACAATCCGCTACATTTGTTGTAAGTTCATAGAAGTGTGAAAAAAATAAACTCTCTTATTAAGAGTGGTGGAGTCACAAGGGACGTTGAAACCACAGCAACCCCATATCAGTTTACTGGTGGAAGGTGCTGACCGGAGCGGTGCGATAGTACCGAACAATAAGGGATTTGATAGTGTAAAGTCAAATTCCGGTTCCTTGCGAGCCGGATTTTTTATTTATTTTATAAAATGTACTAATTGGAGGTAGTGATGGAAAGAAGACTTTTTACTTCGGAATCAGTAACAGAAGGACATCCGGATAAAATCTGCGATCAGATATCTGATGCGATACTGGATGAGCTCATCAGACAGGACCCAAACAGCCGTGTTGCCTGTGAAACAGCTTGTACAACAGGTATTGTATTTGTAATGGGTGAGATAACAACAAGCGCTTATGTAGATATTCAGAAGATAGTAAGAGATACTGTAAGATCGATCGGATATGACAGAGCCAAGTATGGATTTGACTGTGACACCTGCGGTGTTATAGTTGCAATCGATGAGCAGTCAGCAGATATAGCACAGGGTGTTAATAAGGCTCTCGAGGCAAGAGAAAACCAGATGACAGATGAGGAGCTGGAGGCAATCGGAGCTGGTGATCAGGGACTTATGTTCGGTTATGCAACAAATGAAACTCCGGAACTTATGCCTTATCCTATAGCACTTGCTCACAAGCTGGCTCTCAGACTTACAGAGGTAAGAAAGAGTGGACTTCTGGGATATCTCAGACCTGACGGAAAGACTCAGGTTACAGTTGAGTATGACGAAGAAGGCAAGCCGGTTAGAATAGATGCAGTTGTTGTATCAACACAGCATAGCGAAGAAGTTTCACAGGAGAAGATCCATGATGACATCAAGAATTATGTTATAAATGTAATCCTTCCTCCTGACATGGTTGATGAGAAAACTAAGATATTCATCAATCCTACAGGCCGTTTCGTAATCGGTGGTCCTCAGGGTGATGCAGGTCTTACAGGCCGTAAGATAATAGTTGATACCTACGGTGGATATGCACGTCACGGCGGCGGAGCATTCTCTGGAAAGGATCCAACAAAGGTAGACAGATCTGCAGCATACGCAGCAAGATACGTGGCAAAGAATATCGTTGCAGCAGGACTTGCTGATAAATGTGAGATCCAGCTGTCATATGCTATCGGTGTTGCACAACCAACATCTGTAAGCATTGATACCTTCGGAACAGGAAAACTCAGCGATGCTAAGATTACTGAGATAGTACGAGAGAACTTCGATCTTCGCCCAGCCGGAATCATCAAAATGCTTGACTTGAGACGCCCTATCTATAAGCAGACTGCAGCTTACGGACACTTCGGCCGTACTGATGTAGAACTCCCTTGGGAGAAGACAGATATGGTGGAGAAATTGCAGACTTATCTGGCAAATTAGCACTTGAAATGATTTAATGTCATAGATATACTATTCTTATTGTTGAATATACATAGGGAGTAATGTCTGCAGGTGACTTTATGCAGGTGTGCCCTTGTGATAAGAAGAGGGAAAACATAATGAAAAATATGCTTAATTTCAAAAACTTCTCTTCAGAGGAGTTGATGGAGATACTTGAGATCGCTCAGGACATGAAGAAGGATCCTGAGAAGTACGCACATTCCCTTGATGGCAAGATGCTTTACACTCTTTTTGAGAAGACATCTACCAGAACTTTCCTGTCCTTTGCAACAGGAATTACGGAGCTTGGCGGACATTACTTCAACCAGCTTTGGGAGGATTCGAATTTTGTTCTCGGCGAGCCGGTTTCGGAAATCCGTTATGTGTGTAGAAACGTAGATATCATTATGGCAAGACTGGTTAAGAATGAGACAGTTGAGTTGTTCGGAGATAATGTTACAGTTCCATTTATCAATGGCTGTGACAGTTCTTTCCATCCTTGTCAGATCCTTGCTGATGCACTTACAGTGATTGAGAAGTTCGGTTCACTGGATGTTAACTTCATGTACATCGGTGCTAAGAATAACGTATTTAATTCACTTGTTGAGTTCTTTGCGAAAATGAAGTGTGGTAAACTTTATGGACTTACACCATTAGTTAACAATACTGCATGTGGTCCTGATTTCTATGAGGATGCTAAGGCAACAGGATATTACATCGAGCTTGATCCTGCTATGAGCATGGAGGAAGCAAAAGAATATGTTAAGAAGATGAATATCGTTTATACAGATACATGGGTAGATATGGAGTTCTTCAACAATCCTGCTTATCAGAAGCAGAAGGAAGAGACACTTGCTAAGATGATGCCATATCAGATCAATGATGACTTCCTTGAAGGAAGTGACGCTCTTGTATTCCACGACATGCCTATGCATGTTGGTTTTGAGATTTCTGAAAGTGTTGAGAAGAAGCACATGGAGACAATTCTCGATCAGGCTGAGAACCGCAGACATGCGGAGAAGGCTGTTATGTATTATTTGCTTAAGAAATGTTAATTATAAAGCCCTGCTGTTTTTAGCGGGGCTTTATTGCGGCAGTACATTTTACTATTAAACCGTTTATATCTATAGCGAGGGACAAACTATGAAACATTTAATCGATCCTATGGACTTGACTCAGCAGGAACTGGATGACATCCTGACTCTTGCGGGAGATATAGTAAGAAATCCGGAGAAGTACAATTCTGTATGCAAGAACAAGAAGATAGCAACTCTGTTCTACGAGCCAAGTACAAGAACCAGACTTAGTTTCGAGTCTGCTATGATAGAGCTGGGTGGAAATGTGATCGGATTCTCATCAGCTCAGGATTCATCTGTATCAAAGGGTGAAAGTGTTGAGGATACTGTAAGAGTTGTGGGATGCTTTGCAGATATCATTGCAATGAGACATCCGAATGAGGGTGCTCCGAAGCTTGCTTCCATGTATGCAGAGGTTCCTATTATAAATGCAGGTGATGGCGGACATAACCATCCTACGCAGACACTTACAGACCTACTTACAATAGTAGAAGAGAAGGGCAAGCTGGATGATATGACCATTGGCCTCTGCGGAGACTTGAAGTTCGGTCGTACTGTACATTCTCTTATAAAGGCTATGTCCAGATATAAGAATATCAAGTTTGTGCTTATATCACCACCAGAGCTTAAGGTTCCTGAATATATAATAGAAGAAGTTATTAAGCCTGCCGGTCAGGAGTATGTAGAGGTTACATCTCTTGAGGACAGCATCGGCGAGCTGGATATCCTTTATATGACAAGAGTTCAGAGAGAGAGATTCTTCAATGAAGCCGATTACATCAGATTGAAGGATACCTACATCCTGGATACCAAGAAGATGCGTCTTGCAAAGGATGACATGATCATCCTTCATCCGCTTCCAAGAGTAAATGAGATATCTCCATCTGTAGATAAGGATCCTAGAGCCCTGTACTTCAAGCAGGTTAGATACGGAAAGTATGTAAGAATGGCACTCATTATGAAGTTGCTTGGTTTGGAGGTAGAGTAGTATGAAGATAGATAGTATTCAGAATGGCATAGTGCTTGACCATATATCAGCAGGAAAGGGTATGACCCTGTATTATGATCTGGGACTTGATGAACTGGACTGCAGCGTAGCCCTGATCCAGAATGTAAAGTCTGAGAAGATGGGTAAGAAGGACATAATCAAGATAGACAAGGATGAGTACGATATCGACCTGGATGTTATAGGATATATCGATCCTGAGATAACTGTCAGCATAATCAAGGACGGAGTTACTATTGAGAAGAAGAAGGTAGCTCTTCCTGAAAGACTTGTAAATATTAAGAAATGTAAGAATCCTAGATGTATTACTGCAATCGAGCCTGGAATTCCACACATATTCAATCTGACAGACGTTGAAAAGCGTGTT
>CAMHCL010000096.1 GCA_946183625.1 uncultured Lachnospiraceae bacterium | reverse complement strand
ACTTCCGGAAGCGCCCCTGTGTGCGATAATTTTAGTCATAATAAGCCCTCACAAAACCCCTACAACAAATCCACAGCTATGGTAACACTTATCATGTTTTTATTCAATGGTGTAATGCTTGTCACAATACACAATCTTTTGTTATACTATTAATGTTTTTTAACATATCTCACAATATGTTGGATTTATGTAAATCAAAGTTTAAATCCAATCAAAAATCGGAGGCATTATGGAAGATAATTTCAATAATAATGACAACAATAATGATAATAATGACGAATCTGAAACTGGAAAGATCATAAAGTTTGCAGACGGAATAAATGTATGTCCTGACTGTCTTGAGAAAGCCATTAATCAGATAAACAATAGTCCACTAATGGATTTCACTAACATGCCGGGCTTTGACAACATGAACATGTTCAGTCCAAGAATGGACATACCAGAATCTCAGAAGATCAAAAAGAGAAAATCAGCAAAAGCTGAAAAAGAAAAGGTTGCAGAGAAAACTCTCACTCTTGCTGATATACCTGCTCCTCACGAATTGAAACGACTTCTCGACAGAGACGTTGTAGGTCAGGAACAAGCCAAGAAGGTTATGTCTGTTGCTGTATATAATCATTACAAGCGTGTACTTAATGAACAGGAAAAAGAAGTAAAAGACGAAAACGATTTTAGAGAAGTTGATGATTCTCCTAAACCAGAAGGACCACTTGCAGAGCTTGATGCTGTAGAGATTGAAAAATCAAATATGCTTATGATCGGCCCAACTGGTTCCGGTAAAACATATATGGTTAAAACAATCGCCAAGATACTCGATGTTCCACTTGCAATTACTGATGCTACTTCTCTTACAGAAGCAGGTTATATAGGCGACGATGTAGAAAGCGTATTATCAAAACTACTGGCAGCAGCAGGAAATGATGTAGAGAAGGCTGAACATGGAATAGTTTTCATAGATGAAATTGATAAGCTCGCTAAGAAACAGGAAACCAGATCACGTGATGTAAGCGGCGAATCAGTACAGCAGGGACTATTAAAGCTTCTGGAAGGTTCACAGGTTGAAGTACCTATCGGAGCTGGAAGCAAGAATGCAATGACTCCTACTACTGTTATGGATACAACCAATATTCTTTTCATCTGTGGAGGCGCATTCCCTGATCTTGAGGATATTATTAAGACAAGACTTTCAGAACAGTCATCAATGGGATTCGGAGCTTCACTTAGAAGTGATCTTGATAAAATGCCTGATATACTTACCAAGGTTACAACAGAGGATTTAAGAGATTTTGGAATGATACCTGAATTCATCGGAAGACTTCCAGTCATCTTCGCTCTCAATATGCTTGATAAGGATATGTACAAGAGAATACTGAGCGAGCCTAGAAATTCTATTGTTAAACAGTATCAAAAGCTGCTTATGATGGATGAGGTTCAGCTGATATTTGAAGATTCAGCTTATGAAGCAATTGCCGAAAAGGCCGCTGAAAGAAAAACCGGAGCCAGAGCACTTAGATCTATCATTGAGGAATTCATGCTGGATATCATGTATCAGGTACCAAAGGACAAGAACATTGGCAGAGTCACAATTAACGGCGACTATGTTAATGGCAAAGGAGCTCCTAAGATTGAACTCAGAGGGATGGAGTAATTCATTAGATTTAACGATTACATTACATACAAAAAGCACCGCATCACTGCGGTGCTTAATTTATATGATTAAAGATACGAACTTATAAGTTTGTAGAACCTTCCTGTCCGTCAGCAGTGAAGTAAATAACGTTTGTCTCTGGCTGATAGTATACTGCAAGATTCTTTACAGACTTACCAACAACCTCAAGAACCTTAGCTGTGATAGCATCTGTTGTAACATTATTTCCCTGATACTGAATCTCAACAGTAACCTTTGTTGCTGCCTTCTTTGCAGGAGCCTTCTTAGCTGTTGTAGCCTTCTTAGCTGTCTCCTTCTTAGCTGGAGCTGCTGCCTTCTTTGCAGGAGCCTTCTTAGCTGTCTCCTTCTTAGCTGGCTCAGCTTTCTTAGCTGGAGCTGCTGCCTTCTTTGCAGGAGCCTTCTTAGCTGTTTCCTTCTTAGCTGGCTCAGCCTTCTTAGCTGGAGCTGCCTTCTTTGCAGGAGCCTTCTTAGCTGGAGCTGCTTCCTTCTTAGCCTCAACCTTCTTAGCTACTTCCTTATTTACTTCAGCAACCTTAGCTTCAACTTTCTTTTCTTCAGCGTTCTTAGCTGCAGCTGCCTTCTCAGCGAGATCCTTAACACTTGCCTTCTTTACTGCCATCTTTTTTTCCTCCATAAAATAATGAACTAATTAGATGTAAATTGTTTACTTTATTTTTCTACGTTCGTTATTTTAATGCTTTTTTAACTTTTTTGCAATAATTTTGATATTTTTCTCCATATTTCACTACAAAGAAAACCATTTCAATATTTTTTTGTGCATATGTACATAGAAAATACAGGCGTTACAGTATCATTGATAATCCTATTCTCTTTTTCTCCATATCAACACTTATTACTTTTACCTCAACAATATCGCCTACACTTACCACATCAAGAGGATGCTTTACATACTTCTTATTTGTAAACTGTGATATATGAACCAAGCCATCCTGATGAACACCAATATCAACGAATGCACCAAAATCGATTACATTTCTTACAGTACCCTTCAGTATCATTCCAACCTGTAAATCCTTCATATCAAGAACGTCAGATTTAAGAATAGGCTTCGGCATATCTTCTCTTGGATCACGACCCGGTTTCTTTAACTCTGCGATTATATCCTCAAGAGTCGGAACACCTATTCCAAGTTCAGCTGCTATATCCTGCTTATCTTTTGCTGAAAGTGTAGGTATACTGCTTCCAACTTCTACTCCAAGTTTAAGGAGCAGCTTCTCTGCTGCAGCATAACTCTCCGGATGAACAGCAGTCGCATCAAGTGCATTTGACCCACCAATAATACGAAGGAATCCCGCGCACTGTTCAAAGGCTTTTGCACCCAGCTTAGGAACATTCATAAGTTCCTGTCTGTTATCAAATCTTCCGTTATCTTCTCTGTAAGTAACAATGTTCTTAGCTACTGCTTTTGAGATACCCGAAACATATTGAAGAAGTGATACTGAAGCAGTATTAAGATCAACGCCAACAGCATTAACACAACTTTCAACTACACCTTCAAGAGCACTGCCCAGCTTCTTCTGATTCATATCATGCTGATACTGACCTACACCGATAGACTTAGGATCGATCTTTACAAGTTCTGCAAGAGGATCCTGTACTCTTCTTGCTATAGATGTTGCAGATCTCTGTCCCACATCAAATTCAGGGAACTCCTCTGTAGCAAGTGCACTTGCACTATATACAGAAGCACCTGCTTCATTTGTGATAACATACTTAACATCATCATCAATTTCTTTAAGTATCTCTACTATAATCTGTTCAGACTCTCTAGAAGCTGTACCATTTCCACATGATATAAGGTTGACATTATATTTCTTAATAAGTTTCTTAACTGTCTCCTTAGCAGCCGCAATCTTTACAGGTGTTGTAGGAGCTGTAGGATATATAACTGTTGTATCAAGCACCTTGCCTGTAGGCAGGATCCCAACCAAGAACTGTACAGCCAGAAATAGGCGGCTGCATCAGAAGCTGTGTCAGGTTCTTACCGAATACATCAATAGCACCATCCTCTGCCTTCTCACTAAGTTCATTTCTTATATCCCTCTCAACAGAAGGAGCGATAAGGCGCTTATATGAATCCTCAATCGCATTCTTTAATATGCCATCAGTATATTCGTTGCCAACAATAATCTTTCCTTCAAGATAAGAGATTATATCCTCTTCCGGATCATCAACCTTTACTGTGAGTATCTTCTCCTTCTCGCCTCTGTTTATAGCAAGAATTCGATATCCTGTAATCTTAGATACAGGTTCCTTAAAATCATAATATGTTTCATAAACTGATTTTGCTTCCTTGTCCTTAGCTTCAGAAACAAGAAGTCCATCTTTAAATGTTTTCTCTCTGATCCACTTTCTATAATCAGCATCATCACTTATAAACTCTGCAATAATATCAGAAGCACCAGCTATTGCAGCATTTACATCTTCTACTCCCTTTTCAGCATCAACGTAAGACTCAGCATCCTCTTCTACAGGTTTTGATGTCATCTGAAGAAGTATCAGATTTGCAAGAGGTTCAAGGCCTGCCTCCTTCGCAACAGTAGCTCTGGTTCTCTTCTTCTGCTTATAAGGTCTGTAGAGATCCTCAAGAGCAACCATTGTTTCTGCTTCTTCTATACTCTTCTTCAATTCTGGAGTAAGCTTTCCCTGCTCCTCGATACTTCCGAGAACAGATACCTTCTTCTCCTCCAGATTACGAAGATAAGTAAGTCTGTCATATAACTTACGAAGTACCTCATCATTCAGAGAACCTGTCTTCTCCTTACGATATCTTGCGATGAAAGGGATAGTACATCCTTCATCAATAAGCTCGACTGCAGCCTTAACCTGGGCGTCTCTAACCTCTAACTCACTTGCTATTTTACTAATTATGTCCATGTTGTACCTCTATTATTTTTTGAATTTTGTAAATAAGAATGAATCAGATCATATCCGCGAGGAACCATAAAGGAACGTCTGGTTCTTAGGCTGTGTCTTTTACAGCCTTAGAACCGCTACGTGACGTCATGAGGCGCGAGCCGCGTGACGAGCGGATATCGAGCTGATTCATTCTTTAGTTATAATCTATTGTCTATCATAATACGCTTTTCCATCACTCGGTTCGAAGTAGGTCCTGATATATCCATCCGGCGATACTATAACGAATTCATTCGTAGATTCCTTATAATATACATCATCACCGTCCTCAGCTTCTGTCTTGTGAAGGGATTTCTTATCTTTTATAACTTTCTCAGCAGCATCCTCATAATCCTGTGGTGTATAGAATCCCATATCCACACCATGCTTCTGATAATGCTCTTCTAGTCTGGCATTATTTCTGAAATGGTAATCGGTATCGTTAGGTTCATCACCTGAGTATGCTTTTCTGATGACCCATATATTTTCTATCTGATCATTAAAATCATAATAGTTCCATTTCTTCTCTGAATTAACAGAACTATTAGGATCATTTATCGTAAGGTAATCTCCATCACAGCCTGTAACCACGAAATAATGTCCTGTAGTTGTAAAAACGCCTTCGTGAACTACAATTACTAACGGAGCATCAGGAGCTATTACTTCCTGTATATCCTTAATGTCATTCTTCACTTCTTCAGAAGTCAGTCCCAGTTTATTAACACCTTCAGAGAAAAGTGTCCAGCTGGTTCCATCGCCCTCTACACAATAACCATTTTCTGTAGCATACTCTGCCATCCAGCCAGGAGTCATTTCCACATCCTGACATAGATATATAGCAATCATGGAAAGTGATGTAGGTCCACAGCCTGTAATACCAACTACACTGGAACCATAATCGGTATATCCCCATCTCTGATCCCATTGATATAATCTAGGCACTTCTGTACATCCTTCAAATTCATCAAGTGGAGTTTTAGAATTTTCATAAGCTTTTGAACTACCTACCATCAGAGGATAGTTAAGGCAGAACTCTTCTGCCTCTGGCTTATTCTCTAAAAGTTCCCTGACTTCTTTAGGATACTTATATACAGGAATGTCATGCTCCGCGGCAAAATCATTTATCAGCTTATCAGCACGTTCCTTATCAGAGAGTTCTTCTATATTAACTACCGGATCTGTAGGAGTACTAACTGTCTGTTCTTCCTTTGCAGAATCAGCGATTGTTACTATTTCTTCTTCAACGTCATTATATGCTCTTACAAAAAGAAATATAAAAGAAGCAAGGAGGACTCCAAGCAGGATATACATATGGAGCTTATCATAATTATGGCCGGAACCACCATTAGGATGATTCCGGTCTCTATTATTCACACTTCTGCTTTGCTGATCAACAGGTCTTCTACGCTGCTGACTCTTATGATCTCCATTAGTTTGCGAA
>CAMHCL010000095.1 GCA_946183625.1 uncultured Lachnospiraceae bacterium | reverse complement strand
GTTGAGCAGACTCAGGCTAGCATAGAAGAGTTTAGTGAGAAAATACGCGCGGGTAAGAAGGCTCAGCTTACTGAGGATTTTATGATCATAGCTCGTATTGAAAGTCTTATACTTGAAAGAGGAATGAATGATGCACTTGAAAGGGCATTCGCTTTTGTTGAGGCTGGTGCTGATGGAATAATGATACATAGTAGAAAGAAGGATCCGGCTGAGATTCTGGAGTTCTGTGATAAATTCAGAGAATCAGATAAGACTACACCGATAGTTGTTGTTCCGTCTTCATTTAACACTATTACTGAGGCAGAGCTTGCAGAACATGGTGTTAACATAGTTATCTATGCAAACCAGCTTACAAGAAGTGCGTTCCCTGCTATGCAGCAGACAGCTATAGATATCCTTAAGTATCACAGAGCCAAGGAAGTTGATGACAGATTGATGTCAATAAAGGATATTATAACTTTAATTGATGAATTATAAATATCGTAAGTGTTAGAACTGTAGTTGAAGGATTGTGATTGAAGAAAAGAGGAAATATTATGAAGGGAATAATTCTTGCCGGAGGTTCCGGAACCAGACTGTACCCGTTGACAAAGGCTGTTTCAAAACAGATGATGCCTGTATATGACAAGCCAATGATTTACTATCCGCTGTCAACACTTATGTTGGCAGGAATAAGAGAGGTTCTCATAATATCAACACCTAGAGATCTGCCTGCATTTAAAGAACTCTTCGGAAGTGGTGAACAACTGGGAATGCAGTTCTCATATGCAGTTCAGGAGGTTCCAAGGGGACTGGCAGATGCATTTATCATTGGGGCAGATTTTATAGGCGATGATCATGTTGCACTTGTATTGGGCGACAATATATTCTATGGACAGAGCTTTTCGAAGGTCCTGAAGAATGCTGCAACTCGTGAGAAGGGCGCAACAATCTTCGGATACTATGTTAAGGATCCAAGAGAGTATGGCGTAGTTGAGTTTGATGAAAATGGCAAGGCTCTTTCAATAGAGGAGAAGCCTGAGAATCCTAAGTCAAATTATGCTGTTCCAGGTCTCTACTTCTATGATAATGATGTTGTAGAGATAGCAAAGAACGTTAAGCCTTCAGCAAGAGGCGAGATAGAGATCACATCTATTAATAATGAATATCTCAGAAGAGGCGACCTGATGGTTGAGACTCTCGGTAGAGGATTTGCATGGCTGGATACAGGTAATCATGATATGCTGCTGGATGCTGCAGACTTCGTGGCTGCATTCCAGAAGAGACAGGGACTCTATATATCCTGTATTGAAGAGATAGCATATAAGAGAGGATTTATTGACAGGGATCAGCTAATTAAACTGGCTGAACCTCTTATGAAGACTCATTATGGTCAGTATCTGATGGATGTAGCTAACGGACTGTAAAAATGGAGGGGAATACATGCTTGCATGCACAAACTGCGGGGGCAGGTTAAAGTTTAATATCGCCAGTCAGGACATGATGTGCGAATCCTGTGATTCACATTTTGATCCGTATCAGTTTAAAGAGATGAGCTATGGCGGGGCAGAGGAAAGTAATGAATATAACATTACTGTTTTCAAATGTCCTAGCTGTGGCGGTGAGATTTATTCCACAGATGAAACAGCTGCAGGTTTCTGTAGTTACTGTGGAGCATCTACTGTGCTTTCAACAAGACTGGCAAAGGGCACAAGCCCTGAATATCTGATTCCATTTAAGCTTGATAAGGAAAAGTGTAAGGATATATACGCAAAGCATATGAAAAGAGCTTTCTTTACACCGGGCAAGTTTAAATCCAGGAATAAGATAGATGGTTTTAGAGGAATCTATATGCCTTACTGGGTATATGATATCTCCGACAAAGAGAGATTCTGTGTTAAAACTAGTGAATCTCACAGAAGTGGTGATTATATTATCACTGATCATTATAATAATGTTGGTACTTTGGATTGTACTTACTATGGAGCCAGCTATGATGGTTCATCAAGCTTTGCAGATGAGATAAGCTCTGAGATCGCTCCATATACTGCAAAGAATATAAAACATTTCACTCCATCATTCCTGAGTGGTTTTTATGCTGATATAGCAGATGTTCCTAGTGATGTTTATGTGGATTCGGCTAAGAACCTGGCAAGTACAAGCTCTGCAAAATTTATTATGGAGCAGAAGGGAATAAAGGGAAGAAGTGTTGAGGGTGGAAGAGAAGCTATCGAGAAGCAGCTTAATCCACATATCGATAATACTCACAGTGCTATGTTCCCTGTATGGTTCCTGTCATATAGAAACGGAAACCGTGTTGCATATGCAACAGTAAACGGAGAAACAGGAAAGGTTTCAGCGGATATGCCTATCAGTATAGGAAGATATCTTCTGATATCCCTGGTTGTAGCTATACCACTTTTCTTCCTGTTAAATGTATTTGTAACATTGATCCCTAAGATGCTGTGTATGCTTACAGCCATCATGGGACTGGTGGCTATTATTCTCTACAACAATGAAATGAAGAAGATTCTGAAGAAGGATACCGGTGAAGATGATGCCGGATACATGTACAGAGTTGAGCAGAAGCAGAAAGACAGAATGAAGAGACAGCAGAGTGCAGTCTTTGAGAATGAAGGTGGAGCAATAGTTGTTTCTGACAATGATGTAAAGAGAGCAAAGGTAAGAGCAAAGAAAGAGAAGAAGAATCGTAAATCAGGTATCTCTCTGATCTCGGTAGTTTTTATATCTATTATTGTATTATCTTTTGCAAAAAGTTTTCTTCAGCCACTGATGAGCAGTTTCTCAGGTGGCTCTGGATATGCAATTGTTACACTGGTTACATTGGTAATAGACGTGATAATCGTAATATCTACATTTGGCAAGGTGAAGCAGATCGATGATAAAAAAGGAATACCATTATCGCTGATCACAGCAATCGCAACAGCTATAATGCTGATTCTGCTGGTGATTGCTCCTGCATCAGATATTTTCTATTACGTAATGGTGATCATTACCATGCTGGCAATACTTGTAAATCTTATAGATCTTATAGCCAGTTATAATCTCATGGCTACCAGAAAACTGCCACAGTTTGACAGGTATACAGGAGGTGATGATCGTGCTTAAGTTTAGAATGGATATAAAGTATGCAGTAGCAGCAATCATTACAGTGCTGGCATTGGTCATCGCACTTCCTATAGGAAATGTATTTGCTGACGAAAAGGATGGAAATGTTGAATATCATAATCCGGAAACAGGCTTTGATGCAATAATCATAGATGATGCAAATCTCCTTCAGCCGGATCAGTATGATAAGCTTCTGGAAGATATGAAGCCTATAACTGAATATGGAAATGCCGTATTCTATTCCACATCTGAATACCAGGGTCCAGTCACTTCAGTTTCTGAGTCAAAGTACCAGAGTACATGTGGTCTGGAAAGTGGAACTCTCTTCATCATAGATATGAATCAGAGAGAAATGTATATATACAGCATGGATGATGTATATAAGATAGTTAATAAATCCTATGCTAATACTATTACCGATAATACTTATAAGTATGCTACAAATGGTGATTATTATAAATGTGCCAGCGAAACATTTAAACAGATATATACAATACTGGATGGC
This sequence comes from uncultured Lachnospiraceae bacterium, assembly GCA_946183625.1. GTDB lineage: Bacteria > Bacillota > Clostridia > Lachnospirales > Lachnospiraceae > Eubacterium_Q. The sequence continues at coordinate 2,460 of CAMHCL010000095.1, read as the reverse complement.
GGCAGGATATCTCAGCCAATGAAATATGTAAGCAATATACTTCTTGCATTGATATTGGCAATACTGATAAACTATGCAGTGGTTAGAATGGTTTCTAATACAAGAGACCCTTCAAATTCAGAAGTTCTGAAGGCTATTGTGACCAAGCAGGCATCAAGTAGTATTTCTACCAGCTTCTCACATCAGACCAGAGTTTATGATCCACCAAGTTCTTCCAGCTCCGGCGGAGGCGGAGGCGGAGGTGGCGGTGGCGGCCACTCAGGTGGTGGTGGAGGCCACAGCTTCTAGTACTTTTTAAGGGTTATATTTTGTGATGGTTTATTTAGGGTGTGCAAACTTACTGAGTTAAGGAACAGATTAAATGAGAAAAACTAAGATTATATGTACTATAGGTCCTGCCTGTGAGAATCCTGACGTATTAAGGGAACTGATGGATGCAGGCATGTCAGTGGCAAGAATGAACTTCAGCCATGGCACACATGAAGAACATAAGAAGAAGTTTGACCTGGTCAAGAAGATCAGGGCAGAGAAGCGTCTCCCTATTCCTATCATGCTTGATACAAAGGGACCTGAATACAGGATTAAGACATTTGAAAACGGTCAGATATTGCTGAATGATGGCGATGAGTTTACTTTTACAACAGACGAGATAATAGGAAATCAGAACAGGGTATCTGTAAGCTACAAGAATCTGATAGATAACCTTCAGGTTGGTGACACTATTATGGTAAATAATGGACTGGTCATCTTCCAGGTTAAGGAGATACATGGCAACGACGCTGTATGCGAGTGCCTTGCCGGTGGCGTTCTGTCAGATAGAAAGAGCATGAACTTCCCTAACAAGGTTCTGGATCAGCCGTTCCTCAGTGAGCAGGATAAGTCAGATCTTTTATTCGGTATCGAGAACGGAGCTGATTATGTGGCGGCATCATTTGTATCCACAAAGCAGGATGTTCAAGATATGAGAAACTTTCTTGACGAAAATGGCGGTCAGGATATAGAGATAGTAGCTAAGATTGAAAATCGATCTGGTGTTGAAAATATTGATGAAATCTGCGAAGTTGCAGATGGTATCATGATTGCCAGAGGAGATCTGGGTGTGGAGATACCGGGTGTAGAGGTTCCTTCAGTTCAGAAGTACCTTATATCAAAATGTCGTATGCTTGGTATGAGGGTTATAACAGCTACAGAAATGCTGGAATCCATGATCCACAATCCAAGACCTACCAGAGCAGAAATATCTGACGTGGCAAATGCGGTATATGATGGTACATCAGCAGTGATGCTTTCCGGGGAGACTGCATCAGGAAAGTATCCTGTCAAGGCACTTCAGACCATGGTAGATACCATTGAGTTCACTGAAAGCAAGATTCACTATACAAAGAGATTCCGCACTTCAGATTTTGATGTTAGAAATAATCTGGATGCTGTTACACATACAGTATGTACTCTGGCTATAGACCTTAACGCAAAATGCATAATAGTTAATTCCCTCAGCGGAAGAACAGCCAGAATGGTAAGCCGTTTTAGATGTCCAGTTGATCTAATCGGTGTTACTACATCTGCAAAGGTATGGAGAAAGCTTAACCTGTCATGGGGACTTACTCCTGTTATGTGCGGTATGTATGATTCTATGGAAGAAATGTTCCAGAACTCCATACAGGAATCTAAAGCAACTCTGGGACTTGAAGCCGGAGATAATGTTGTTATAACCGGTGGAATACTGGATGGATCCAGTGGCAATACAAATGTAATAAAGATTGAACAGATCAGTTGATCAAAAAAGGGAGATATTTATGAAGAAGAGAGTATTGGCTTTTATACTGGCCCTGGCAATAATCATGGGCACTGTTTTCAGTGTCAACAGAGGTGATGTTCAGGCTGCCGGTAGTATGGAACTTGAGGTAAACTATACAACTAATACCATTACTGCATATATGAATGGTTCGCCAATTAGAGTTATGCTTTGCTGTACAGGTAGAGCAACTCCTAGAAGTGGTTCTTATCATTTACAGGGTAAGTCCAGATGGAGACAGCTATTCGGTGGTGTCTGCGGACAGTATGCAAGCGTTATCACAGGAAATATACTTTTCCATTCAGTACCTTATACAAGATTTGGTGATCCTTCATCACTTGAGTATTGGGAGTATGACAAGATGGGTACAGCCTGTTCAGCAGGATGTGTAAGACTTCGTGTTATGGATGCGAAGTGGATATATGAGAACTGCCCAAGTGGTTCAACAATCGTAACATTTTATGGAAGTTCTGATCCAGGCCCTCTTGGAAAACCAAAGGCAAATAAGATAAGTGGAGCATCTTCATCTCTTCGTGGCTGGGATCCGACTGATCCGGCATCAGAAAACCCGTGGAATTCCAGTTCCTATTATGGGGCTGCATTTGATTCAGAGTATTATTTCAAAGCAAACCCTAGTCTTAAGTCGTATGGAAATATTGCCTCTG
>CAMHCL010000094.1 GCA_946183625.1 uncultured Lachnospiraceae bacterium | reverse complement strand
TAACACGACTCTGTCGAAATCAGATACTCTTACAGTTACTGATATAGGTATAGATCTTAAGACCTGTATAGAGAAAATCAGAGAACAAGTACAGAACATCGAATAATGTCAAATAAGCATAAAGGTAGATAGATATGGCAAGAGGAAGACTTATAGTTATATCCGGTTTTTCCGGAGCAGGTAAAGGAACAGTTGTAAAAAGACTCGTAGAGAAGTATAATTACAGTCTGTCTATATCTGCAACAACAAGAGAACCACGTGAGGGAGAGGTCGATGGAAGAGATTATTATTTCAAGACCGTTGACGAATTTAAGTCCCTTATAGACTATAATGGATTTATAGAGTGGGCTCAGTATGTTGAGAACTATTATGGAACTCCTAGGAAGTTCGTTGAGGAAGAGCTTGCTGAAGGCAAGGATGTGATCCTTGAGATCGAGGTACAGGGAGCTATGAATATCAAGTCCCAGTATCCGGATGCCATGCTTATATTTATAACTACCAAGGATATAGTTACTCTGAAGGACAGACTTGTAGGAAGAGGCTCAGAATCAGCTGATGTAGTTGAGAAGAGAATAAGGAGAGCGGCTGAAGAAGCAGAGACCATGCCATCCTATGAGTACATAATCATAAATGATGATCTTGAAGCTTGCGTAGATGCAGTTAATTCTGTAGTAGTTGCTGACAGATGCAAGAAGGAGAATCAGACAGAGTTCCTGATAGACATTAAAAAACAACTTGAAGATTACACAAGATAGACGATGATCGCCTGTCTTTTGAAAGGAGTTTATACAAATGATACATCCATCTTATTCAGACCTTATGGAAATAGCAAACGAGGGAATTGAGCCGGGCGAACAGCCGGTTGTACAGAGCCGTTACTCAATCGTGCTTGCTACAGCTAAGAGAGCAAGACAGCTGATAGACGGTGAAGAACCTCTGGTTAGCGATACACAAGGTAAAAAGCCACTATCAATTGCTGTTGATGAGCTTTATGAAGGCAAGATCAAAATAGTTGGTGATGATGAGTAATTAAATAACAATTAAAGCGAACATTTTAATGTTCGCTTTTTGTTGTTTTTGGAGGGAAATATGAATCTACAAAAACTGCTATCAGATTTGGAATACGATATAATATGTGGAACTTCAGATATAGATGTTAAATCAATAACAAATGACTCCAGGAAGACTCAGGGAGGATGCCTTTATTTTGCCATCCCTGGAGCTAAGGTTGATGGAGCAAGCTTTATTCCTGACGTTATAAGGAATGGAGCGGCTGTTATTATTACTGAAAAGGATGAAGAAGGACTTACAGAGATACTGGAGGCTGATATGGCTGCCAGAGGAGATTTTGAAGGACTGGATGATGACAGTGTCACTGTAGTTCATGTAGATAATGCCAGATATGCTATGGGTATGATCAGTTCACAGTTCTATGGAAATCCTTCCAGAGAGCTTACAGTAATTGGAATAACTGGTACTAAGGGTAAGACTACAACATCCTATATGATATGGGAGATGCTTACTCTTGCAGGACATAACGTAGGCCTCATAGGAACTATTGAAATCCAGGATGGAAAGCAGAGTATACCTGCAGCCAATACAACTCCTGAGAATATAGTTCTTCACAAGACCTTCAGAGATATGGTTAATAACGGCCTTGATACAGTTGTTATGGAGGTTTCTTCCCAGGGACTTATGATGGACAGAGTTGCAGGCGTTGATTTTGATTATGGTATCTTCACTAATCTGTCTCCGGATCATATAGGACCAAATGAACATGAAAGCTACGAAGAATATAGAGATTGCAAGGCTAAGCTCTTTACTCTCTGCAGAACAGGTATCTTCAACATAGATGAGCCTGAATCAGAATATATGCTTCTGAATTCAACCTGTGACGTATATACATTTGGCAAGAATCCTACTTACAAGATTGATGAGGATGAGTTTGATACTAACTATATAGCTTCCGGCCACCAGCTGTTTTCTGCAGCAGGAGTTCTTGGCATAAAGTTTGACCTTCAGGGCGAGATTGAAGGCGAAGTTACAGTTGATCTTCCGGGAGATTTCAGTATTCATAATTCTCTTGCGGCTATAGCTGTTGCTGACCGCATGGGAGTACCGTTTGAAGACATCCAGAGAATTCTTGAATCCATAAAGGTTACAGGAAGAGTTGAAATGATCCCTATATCGGATGAATTTACTCTCATGATTGACTATGCTCATAATGGAATGGCTCTTCAGTCATTGCTTGAGGCAATCCGTGAATATAAGCCTGAGAGACTTGTAACGCTTTTTGGCTGCGGTGGAAACAGAGCTAAGTCAAGACGTTATGAGATGGGAGAAGTATCAGGAAAGTATGCAGATTTCACTATCATAACAAGTGATAATCCTAGAAATGAAAAACCTGAAGATATCATTGAAGATATAAAGGTTGGAATAGCAAAGTCGGATGGAGAGTATGTGGCTATCGTTGATCGTAAAGAGGCGGTAAGATATGCCATAATGAATGCTCGTCCGGGAGATATAATCATTATGGCCGGAAAGGGTCATGAGGATTATCAGGAAATAAATGGTAAGAAGTACCATATGGACGAAAGAGATTTGATAAGAGAAGTTTTGGAGGAAGAGGATGTCACAAAAATATGCGGATATAATAATAGATATTTCGCATGAAGGAGTAGATAGACCCTTTCAGTATATAATACCAGAGGAACTGGAAACTGAGGTCGGCGTAGGCTCCAAGGTTACTGTTCCATTTGGACAGGGCAACAGGCGAAGGACAGGATATGTTGTGCGTATCACTGAAGAACCTTCCTGGGACGTGGATAAGTTGAAATACGTAACAGGCGTAGAGGAAGGATATATTGCAGTTGAAAGCAAATTGATCCGCCTGGCTGCATGGATGAGGAGAGAGTATGGCTCAACGATGATAGCTGCCCTGAAAACTGTAATGCCTGTAAAAAAGAAGGTCAGAGAGCGTAAGACACAGATAAGTACAAATGAGTACATACCTGATTTTGAGAAGATCAGCAATCTGAGTGATGACCAGCAGGCCGTATTTGAAGATTTTAAGACAGACTGGGATGCCGGTGACAGGAACACGTACCTGCTTCATGGCATAACAGGCAGTGGAAAGACGGAAGTATATATAGCTATGGCTGATCACGTTATCAGTCAGGGAAGAGATGTAATAATCCTTGTTCCTGAGATAGCGCTGACATATCAGACTGTAGCTCGTTTTAAGACACATTTCCAGGATTCCATTTCCATTCTTAATTCACGTCTCAGTGATGGAGAGAAGTATAGGGAATTCATGAAATGTCGCGAAGGGAAGACACATATCATTATAGGCCCCAGATCGGCTCTATTTGCCCCTTTTGAGAACCTGGGGCTGATAGTTATAGATGAAGAGCATGACATGGCTTATAAGAGCGAAATGACCCCTAAATACCATGCGAGAGAGGTTGCCATAGAGAGGGCACGCATGGATGGCGCATCGGTGGTGCTGGGATCAGCTACGCCGGCCATATCAACATACTATAAGGCTCTGAATGGTGAATATAAGCTCTATACGCTTGATTCCCGTGTGGCAGGTGCAACTCTGCCGGATGTACACATAGTGGATCTTCGTGATGAGCTGGCAAAGGGAAACAGAAGCATCATTTCACGTAAGCTTTATGACAGCATGGATGCAGCCTTTAAGTCAGGAGAACAGGTCATGCTGTTCATAAACCGGAGAGGCTATAATTCTTTCGTATCCTGCAGGAGCTGTGGAGAGGTTATAAGATGCCCTAGATGCGACGTGTCGCTCTCACTTCATGAGACCTACAACAGCAGAAAACTTATATGTCATTATTGCGGACATACGGAAAACAGTCCTACAGAATGTCCGAAGTGCCATTCCAAGCTTATAGGCGGTTATGGAACCGGAACCCAGAAGCTGGAAGAGGAAGTTAAAAAGCTTTTTCCTTCTATCAGGACTCTTCGTATGGATAAGGATACTACAACTGCAAAGGGCGCTCATGGTGCCATTATCAGTAAATTCAGAAACCATGAAGCTGACTGCCTTATCGGAACTCAGATGATAGTCAAGGGACATGACTTCGGAAATGTATCTGTGGTTGGAAATGTACTGGCAGATCTGAGCCTGTTCGATAATGATTTTGAATCGGCAGAGCGTACATTTGACCTGTTGACTCAGGCATCGGGAAGAGCCGGACGAACCGGAGATTCCAGGGGAACGGTTGTGATCCAGACTTATCAGCCGGAGCATTATGCCATAGAGACGGCGGCTGCTCAGAATTATAGAAGCTTTTATGATTATGAAATGGCTTACAGGCGGATTCTTCATTATCCACCTGTTTATGAACTTCTGTGTGTACTTGTTACCTCTGCAAAGGAGGATAATGCTGTAAAGGTGGCAGATGCGCTTGCAGAGGCAGCGAAGACCTATGTGCAGGATGTTAAAGCAACATCTGATACAAAGGGTGTGAGAGGCTGTGAGACAGATGTAATCGGCCCTGCTGAAGCATATATCTACCGCATAAACGATATTTACCGCAGGGTAATCTATATTAAATCAGCGGAGCATGATAAGCTGATAGGTATTTCAGAACACATACAGGAAGTGTTCAGTACATTTGATGAAAACGACGTTGAAGTTAGTTTTGACTTCAACCCAATGAATGTTATGTAAACTAAATATTAGGAGAAATAAAATGGCGTTATTAAATATCAGAGTTGAGGGAGACGAAGTCCTCAGAAAGAAATGTAAGCCTGTAAAGGAGCTTACTCCAAGACTTAAGGAACTTATTGAGGATATGTATGAAACTATGTACGAGGCTAATGGTGTTGGCCTTGCTGCACCTCAGGTAGGAGTACTTAGAAGGATTGTTGTAATTGATGTAGGAATGGAAGAACCGGAACCAATCACACTTATCAATCCTGAAATAATCAGCTCAGATGGTGAGCAGACAGGAGAAGAGGGCTGCCTCAGTCTGCCTGGACTCTCCGGAGAGGTAACAAGACCTAATCATGTTGTATGCCGTGCTCTTAATGAGAACATGGAAGAAATCGAGGTCGAGGGTGAAGAACTTCTTGCAAGATGTATATGTCACGAACTGGATCATCTGGATGGAGTTCTCTACAGAGACAGAGCAGAAGGTGAGCTTCACAAGGTTCAGCCGATAGAAGAGGAAATTGAGGAAGAGTAAACTATATTTCTTATTTATGGATTGGGGGATAGTTGCATGGATTCAAAAAGATCGTATGGCATAGATATACTCAGAGTTATCTGCATGTTGATGGTTGTTATTAACCATACCTTAAATAGGGGTGGGATTGTTAACTGTGTTGAAGATAAATCGCCTCAATACTATGCATCATGGGGACTTATGATCATAGTATATGTTGCAGTAGATGTTTTTGCCATAATAAGCGGATATGTATCATATTCTGAAAAGAAAAAGAAAATAAGCTATAAAAGATACATAGAGATATGGTTTATGGTTGTATTTTATGGAGTTGCTGTAGTTGCTTTATTTAATGCAGTAAGACCAGATCTGGTCTCTATCAGAGATTATATTAAAGTTTTGTTTCCTGTTATCAGTGGTACATATTGGTATTTTGGTGCATATACTGGGATGTATATATTAAAACCGTTATTAGACGGTGGAGTGAGAAGTTTATCTGACAGTGCTTCGAAGAAGATGTTATTAATAATTTTTCTTTCTTTTTCATTGCTAAACTCTGTTGTCGACAGATTCTTTCTTTTTGGCGGATTCTCTGTAATATGGGTATCCCTTCTGTACGTAATGGGTGCAATAATAAAGAAAACAGAAATTGATAAAAATACCAAGATATCCAAATCAATTATTGTGATAATTGCTTCGTATTTAATAACTTATCTTGTTTTCTTATGGTTTGGTACGATAAAAAATGCATTTTCTGATATTTTATCTTATTTTGATATACTTACACATGACGATTTTTATGGCACAGTTACTTACATTTTCCCAACTATGGTAACTGCATCAATTTTCATTTTTATTCTGTTTAGTAAGATAAAAATTAAAAATCAGGTA
>CAMHCL010000093.1 GCA_946183625.1 uncultured Lachnospiraceae bacterium | reverse complement strand
GCGTGAGAGATATTGGTCTCGCTGTCTCCTGGAAATGTGATGTATACCTTGTCGTATGGAAGTCCTATACGCTTTATACATTGGATATCACTTACATCTATGGCAAAATTGTGAGTTTCACCGGTGCTGTCTTTCATGCTGACTATATGTCCTTCGTACATTTGAAGAATTTCAGGTGAGAGTGCCTGGTCTACATCCAGACTCAGATCATCTGCTACACAGAAATCAAGGCCGGCCTTGTCGGTGATTATGATATCGAAGTAATCATCAGGACATAGGGAGTTGAATCTCAGATAAGCGCCGTAGCTCATTCCCGGATCGGTTATGGTATCCACAGTGAACATATACTGGTTGTCGCCACGAATGGTATAACCGTCGGTCCTGTCATAATACTGGGCGTAATCTTCGAAAAGGGATTGATCCAGACCGTCTGTAAGATCCCATGCATTTATCACAGCGTATGAGATAGAAGATGGAACGCGGTTTCTTCTGATTACTACAACGAAGTAAGCAACCAGGGCAAGGAATATTGCTCCTATTATCACATACCATTTATAGTAATATATGAGATATTTGCGTTTCTCTGAAGGGGACATGTCCTTCATGTAGTCCTTGGCGGTAAGAGTGTCGATCCTGACATGTTCTTCCTCCTTGGCCTCCGCGGCTTCATCAGATGCATCACTGGTTTCCTCATGCTTGTTGGCTTTATCATCGGCGTTGCTATCCTCAGGCTCTTTGTGTGCATCATCAATGTTGTTATCCTCGGGCTCTTCATGTGCATCGTCAATGATGTTATCCTCGGGATTTTTGGCTGTATTTTCCGAAACCTCCTCCACTATCTCATGGGAGATATTCTCTGTGTTTTCGGCTTTTTTCTTATTATTAACAGATTTGTTACCAGACATAATCAATCTCGCTTTCTTATTTTTATATAAATGTAATAACTTATTGTAAGTTGTAATAAGACTCGTTTATTGTAACACTTTTGTAAAAAATATACAAAAAAAACCTCAAAAAATAAAAAATAACTTGCAATATTGTTCATTATGTCATATAATCCTTTTATGCCGCGAGAAGTGCGGTAAATTATAATGGATTCTGAAGTGTATTCAGAAGTTGTTTTAACCCGAATTATTGCGGAGGGATTTGAGCCAAACTGGCGTTAGCAACCTCGGGTTGCTGATAAGGATGCGGAACAGAGAACTCAACGATACGGACGGTTAAAAACAGACACAAATACCAAAAGGAGGGTTTTTTTGTGAAGAAGTTTAAGAAGGCATTAGCTCTTTCACTTGCACTTGCTATGGGACTTTCACTTGTAGCTTGTGGTAGCGAGAGCGAAGACACAGAGGCAGCTACAGAGGCTGCAACAGAAGCTGCAACTGAGGCAACAGAAGAAGAAGTTACAGAGGCTACAGAGGCTGAGCCAGCTGATGAGTCTGCTGCAACAGCAGAAGCTGATCTTTCAGCAGATGGTAAGGTACTTAACATCCAGTGCTGGAATGATGAGTTTGCTAGACGTCTTAGAGATCATTATCCAAACTTCGTACCTAATGATCCTGATGATGCTACAGCAGGTGGTAAGATTGGCGACATCGAAGTAAAATTTACAGTTACTCCTTCAGATGACAACGCTTATCAGAACAACCTTGATGCTGTTCTTCCAGAGAATGGTAACGTTGCTGATGATGAGAAGGTTGACCTTTTCCTTGTAGAAGCTGACTATGCTCTTAAGTATGTTAATACAGATCTTACAATGCCAATTGCTGATCTCGGTATTGCTGATTCAGAGCTTTCAAATCAGTATCAGTACACAAAGGATATCGTAACAGATGCTAACGGAAACCTTAAGGGTGTTTCATGGCAGGGATGTCCTGGCGTTCTTATCTACAACAGAGAAGCTGCTAAGGAAGTTCTTGGTTCTGACGATCCTGCAGATGTTCAGGAAGCAGTTAAGGATTGGGATACATTCAAGGCTACAGCTGCTACAATGAAGGAAAAAGGTTATAAGATGACAGCTACAGCTAACGATACTTATCGTGTATTCTCAGATAACGTTTCATCTCCATGGGTTGTTGATAACAAGATCGTTGTTGATGACAACATCAAGGCATGGGTTGATATGTCTAAGGAAATGGTTGACGCTGGTGAGACTGGTACAGGCGACCTTTGGGGCGATGACTGGTCAGCAGGTTTCTACCCAGATGGTAAGGTATTCTGCTACTTTGGACCAGCTTGGCTGATCGACTTCTGTATGGCAGCTGATGATGACGCTTCTATCGCACACGCAGGTGGATGGGGAGCTACAACAGGACCTCAGGGATTCTCATGGGGTGGTACATGGATCTGTGCAGCAAACGGAACTGATAACCCAGCACTCGTTGCTGATATCATCAGAAAGCTTACTGTTGATACAGATATCATGACAGGTATCGTTAAGGACGACAACGATTTCGTTAACAATAAGCCAGCTATGGAAGCTATGGCAGCTGACACAAGCTACGGCGATGACGTACTTGGCGGACAGAACGCACTTGGTATGTTCTGCGAAGGCGCTGACAAGATCGACAAGTCTAACATTTCAGAGTATGATCAGGGATGTAACGAATCATTCCAGGCTGCTATGAAGGATTACTTCGAAGGTAACCATGCATCATACGAAGAAGCACTCGATGCTTTCTATCAGTCAGTTGGTGAGAAGTATCCTGAGCTTGAGCACTAATTCATTCTGAGCTATTGCTTAGTGGGCCGTCACTGGCCTAAATAAAACAAAATTATCGCGTGCCTTCTTGGGCATAAGTCCAAAGAGGCACGCTTTAATTATTTAATACACTGTCAAAAAACAAGGTATAGCGGAGGTAGCAGGATGAATAATAAGAAAAAAGGAAATGTTGTACGCTATAACCGTTGGGGGTATATATTCCTAATTCCTTTTGTTGTAGTATTTGTCGCTTTCCAGCTTGTTCCACTGGTTTCTACTATTTACAACAGTTTCTTTGAACACTATTTTAAAAACGGTCTTACAGAAGTTGGACCAACATTCATTGGATTAGAAAATTATAAGTCACTGTTTACAGGCGGTGATATTTTCAAATATTTTGGTAATACAATGATCATGTGGATCTTAGGTTTCATTCCACAGATTCTTGTATCACTGTTACTGGCTGCTTGGTTCTCAGATCCATCACTTAGACTGAAGGGTCGTCCATTCTTCCAGTCAGTTATTTATCTTCCAAACCTTATCATGGCATCAGCATTTGCAATGCTGTTCTTTGCGCTGTTCTCAGACAGCGGCCCAATTAACTCAATGTTAATGAATATGGGAATATTTAGTGAACCATATAAATTCCTGTCTCACACGGGTAGTGCTAGAGCACTTGTAGCGTTCATGAACTTCCTTATGTGGTTTGGTAATACAACTATATTGCTTCTTGCAGGTATGCTTGGTATTGATACATCACTGTATGAAGCAGCTGAGGTTGACGGTGCAACCGCAACGCAGATATTCTTTAGAATAACACTCCCTATCTTAAGACCTATCATGGTATTCGTTATGATTACATCACTTATCGGTGGTCTTCAGATGTTCGACGTTCCTCAGATTCTTACAAATGGTGAAGGTAGTCCTACAAGAACTACACTTACACTTATTATGTTCCTTAATAAGCACCTGTATAGTAAGAACTATGGAATGGGTGGTGCCCTTTCTGTAATGTTGTTTATAATAACCGGTATCTTGAGTATTATCGTATTCAAGTTTAACCAGGCATCAGAGAAGTAAGGAGGGCAAATATGGAAGCAAAGAAAACAAGCGGTATGGGTATTCATGCTAGAAGAATTTTAGCATATGTAGTACTTGTTATTGTTACAATTATGTGTTTGTTCTGGTTCTATGTTCTCTTTATCAATGCAACTAGATCAAATGCAGCTCTGAAGAGAGGTTTCACTCTCATACCTGGTACACACTTAGGAAAGAACTTATATAGTCTTTTCCATAACAGTAACTTACCAATTATCAGAGGACTTCTTAACAGTCTTATCATAGCACTTTGTACAGCTGCTCTTAGTACATATTTCTCAACTATGACAGCTTTCGCTATTCATGCATATGACTTTAAGCTTAAGAAGATAATGTTCACATTTATACTTGCAATCATGATGATCCCTACACAGGTTACAGCTCTTGGTTTCATTAACATGCTGAGAAAGATTGGCCTGATGGATTCATTCATTCCGCTTATCGTGCCAGCAATTGCTGCACCAGCTGTATTCTTCTATATGAAGCAGTACATGGAGGCTAACATTCCTCTTGATCTTTCGGAATCAGCTCGTATAGATGGCGCCGGAGAATTCCGTATATTTAACCAGATAACCTTGCCTCTTATGAAGCCGGCTATCGCAGTTCAGGCTATCTTCTCATTCGTTACTAGCTGGAACAATTACTTTACTCCAGCACTTGTACTTAAGACAGATAGCAAGAAGACACTGCCTATACTTATAGCTACACTTCGTTCAGCAGACTTCCTTAAGTTTGATATGGGTCAGGTTTACATGTTCATCGCTATGTCAATTCTGCCAGTTATTATAGTTTATATCTTTATGGCTAAGAATATCGTTGCAGGTATGACAGTAGGAGCGGTAAAGGGTTAATTAAATTTAAGACATACAAAAAAGCGATTACAAAATCATTTTGTAATCGCTTTTTTTAAATGTGATTTATGAACTAGCAGCGAACTATTCCTGCGCAGGTCCATCCCATAGATGTGTAGTAGTTGCCATTTCCGTCGTCATCACAGCGAGAATCAGGATTTACTACATCTTTATTACCACCGCCATTTATACTATCCAGGTCGTCAGCATTTAGTAGTGTCTTCTTGTTTTCTTCAAAATAAGCTAATCTCTCTTCTCTGGACATTCCTTTAACCATCTCTAGAGTTTTCTTGTCTAACATAATAAATCCTCCTTATATATTAAAAGTTTTATTTTCCTTACCATTAATTATACACCTTGAATTAAGAGAATGAGACAAATAAACTGAAATAGTAATTATTTTCTGCTGTTCACATCAAAACTCCTTCCATTCACGACATTATTACAGAAATTATAAGATATTGTGATAATATACAACCTGTAAGAAATATTACATTAAGTAATCAATTCTATTACAAAATGTAAAATATACTTGACAAAAAGTAATTTACATTATATTATGTGTTTCAGATGAGGGAGTTAATGATTATAAAGATAAGCTTTATAAATAAATTGAGCATGGTGTTTAAATAATCTAATTAATGGAGGATAGTAGGGATGTCTCTAATAGTTAAGAATCTTAGTAAAAAATATGGTGAAAAGGTGGTAGTTGATAATATCAGCTTCGAAATGCCAAAGCCGGGTGTTTATGCACTGCTTGGAACAAATGGTGCAGGAAAGACTACATCAATAAGAATGATCCTTGGAATGCTGGATAAGGATGGGGGAGACGTTACATGGGATGGAAAACCATTAAACTTTGATACCTGCAATATAGGTTATCTGGCAGAGGAGAGAGGTCTTTATCCTAAATATACTCTGGTTGATCAGATAAGATATTTCGGAGAACTTAGAGGTGTTGATAGAAAGACGGTTGATGAAAGAATTAAATATTGGGCAGAACGTCTTAAGGTTGAGGAATATATCTATCCTGTAAAAGCTGCTGAGCTGATTGAGAAGCAGCAGAGTGAAGGTGTAGTCAGATATGATGAAAATGGAAATGTTATCCAGGAAGAAGCACCTCAGAGAAGAGCAAGACGCAAGAAACCGAAGCTTCAGAGTCCTGATCAGCTCTCAAAGGGTAATCAGCAGAAGATACAGTTCCTTATTGCTATGATCTCTGAACCGGATCTTCTTGTGCTGGATGAGCCTTTCTCAGGACTTGATCCTGTTAATACAGATATTCTGAAAGAGGTAGTAAGAGAGCAGATAGCTGCCAGAAAGTACATTATAATGTCCAGTCACCAGATGGAAGTGGTAGAGGAATTCTGTACCGATATAACAATTCTCCACAGATCAAAGGCAGTTGTTTCTGGAAATCTTAACGAGATTAAGAAAGAGCGAGGTCGAGTAA
>CAMHCL010000092.1 GCA_946183625.1 uncultured Lachnospiraceae bacterium | reverse complement strand
CATTTGATACCCTTCTTTATGATATGTCAGCTTGACATAGAATTATATAAATGTAAAAATGTCCTAGATTAAACCAACTCAAAGTATAACATACAGACAATAAAAATCATAGTAAACATATCATTATATAGGAACATTTATGAGAATATATTTAGCTCCCATGGAGGGAATAACCACATATGTTTATAGGAATTCATTTTCCAGGTATTTCGGTGGTATAGATAAATACTTTACCCCGTTTCTTACCGCCAGTCATTTAAAAGGCAGAGAACTCAGAGAGGTTCATCCTGATAACAATCAGGGAATCAATGTAGTACCTCAGATACTCACAAACGATTCCGAACTATTCCTCACTATATCTAAGCAGCTGGCTGATCTGGGATACAAGGAAGTAAATCTCAACCTCGGATGTCCCTCCGGAACCGTAGTTTCAAAAGGCAGAGGTTCAGGATTTCTGGCCTATCCTGAAAAATTAGATAGATTTCTGGATGAAATATACAGCAAAAGCGACATGAAAATATCTATCAAAACACGTATCGGTATGGAATCCTTAAATGAATGGGAGGACATTTTACAGGTTTACATAAAGTATCCAATATCAGAGCTGATAATTCACCCACGTCTTAGAGAAGAGTTTTATAATGGCACTCCACATATAGATGCCTTCCATATGGCTGATGATTATTTCAAGAACTCAGCTACTACTCTATGCTATAACGGTGATATCACAAAACCCGAGGATATAAAAACTGACAAGGACATAATGATAGGCCGGGGAATTATAGCAGATCCAACACTTGCAGCAATGATCCGTAATGAAAACGCCTCTGAAGGATCAGGATCAAACGAACTGAATTCTATATACAGAAGTAATCTCAAACCTTACCTGAATGATATACTTGAGGGATATCTCAAGGAAATGTCTTACGAAAAACAGGCAGTCATGAAAATGAAGGAATTATGGACATTTATGAGTCAGGGGAAGACCATAGATAAGAAGTTCATGAAGGACTTATATAAAACGAAGACAGTCAGCGAATACAAAGCCGCTGCTACTCCACTGATTCAAACATTAACAAAACGGTAGCCCATACAGGCTACCGTTTTATATGCTATATCAATCTGTCATATAGCTATTCATTATTCTTACTCAATCTGTCTTCATATTCATTTTTAGGCATAGGCTTTGCATAGTAATAACCCTGGATCATATCACAGCCCTCGCCTGCCAGGAAGTCAACCTGTTCCTTTACCTCAACACCCTCTGCAACGGTTCTCATATTAAGGTTCTTGGCTAACTTAATGGCTTCAGATACAACTACTTCTCCTCTCTGACTGTCGAATTCTCCACGGAAGAACTCTGCATCCAGCTTCAGTACATCCAGAGGCATATCTTTTAGAGAATTAAGGGATGAATAGCCCGAACCAAAATCATCCATCGATACAGAGAAACCATAACCCTTTAGATTATTTATGGTAGAGACCATAGCCTTCTTGTCATCGAAGAAAGCACTTTCAGTAAGCTCGATTTCAACCAGATTATGTGGAGCACCTGCTTCATCAACCATATCTCTAATCTGATCTGCCAGATCCTTCTCAGCAAAATGTGCTCTAGATACATTTACGGATACAGGCACGCATCTAAGGCCTTCATCAAGCCATTTCTTCTGATCACGAGCTACATGGCGTATCATGTAATGATCTATCTCAGTAATAAATCCGTTCTTTTCAAATATAGGTATAAATTTGCCTGGGGTAATAAACCCATATTCAGGACTCTCCCACCTGATAAGCGCCTCAGCACCTCTAAGTTCATTTGTCCTAGGATCATACTTAGGCTGATAATATACCTTGAATTCTTCATTATTCACAGCCTTCTGCTGATTACTCTGAACAAATTCAAGCCATTTCTGATTCTGAACAAGGCTTTCATCGAAGAATCTTATGCCAGAGTCATCGCTGTCAGCTATTTCATTTCTAGCTGTGCAGGCCTTATTATATTCAGTATCAAGATTGATTGAAGTACGTCTCACTGGTCGACCGGACGGGTTCATTGATCTCTCGATGAAATCTACACCTACCTGGAAACTAAACTTATGATTTTGATCAATATACTCCAGATGATTGATAATATCATTTATCCTCATCTCAAGCTGACTATTATCATCCTGACATATCAGAAGGAGGCTGAAGCTTGCCGATGCACTTCTGACACACATTTCACCTGCAGTAATATCTTTTTGGAGCTGTTCGTAGATCTTCTTCAGAAGCTCCTCTCCATCTTCAATAGAATGACATACACAATAATTTCGATAATTGACGAAAACAAGATTCAACACTGCATATCTGTTACGAGCAGTTTTTCTTTTTCTTAGTCTTTGTTCGCCCTTAATTACAAACCATTTCCAGTTATTTCCCTTTGTAACATCATCCTTGTAGTAAAGCTGTGAAATTCTGTGATATCTGATAAATCCTCTGATTGCGCTTACAAGAAAGGCAATAAATGCGAACAGTAATATAAGTCCTATTCCTACGATAAGCAGAGTTGCAGTAAATACGTCAGATGAATTCGCCTTGAAGTAACATTTGACTACAAGATTTTCAGAACCATCCTTAACCGGAACAGATATCCAGTAAGGCATATTTATCAGTTTCTCAAATGAATCGGGTGATACATTCAGCTCTTCAAAATTCTCATCAAATATATTGTCATCCTCTGCTATTGTTACAGTATATTCATACCCGGAAAGCTCGTCTTTAGAATTAAGATCAGCATTATTTATAACAATTTTACCTTTTTTATTCAGGCGGAGTGCTGGACGTTCAGAATCCTGATAAAATGTAAAAGTATTAGGATAATTTGACAGTATGGCAGTTCCGCCATTAAAACTGCAAGTATTCTCTCCTTTTAACATTAATACATTATTCAAAGCATCAGTGACCATATATTCCCTGTCAAATTCATCTAGAAGATTATAGATATTATCAGCGGAATCATAATCCCTGTCATATTTATCATATATCCCCGCCATAACAGTCACATCTTTATATTCGTTATATGCCTTTGACTCCATAACATATGAATATAACAGCTCATATCCTAAGATCAGAACAAAGCCTCCCAAGGTCATCCCGATAAAAAATGTAACAATTGAGCCCAATAAACTGGAATATTTAATCTTTTTATAGTTTATCTGACTGGATTTTTTAGACATACTTAACCCTCTTTTATGAAATAATATTAACCTCTGAGTTATATTTTATGTGGGTCAGTTTATACTGTCAAGCAACGAAATAATTGTTGTAATCATAAAATTATTAGTAGATAATATTCATATGTCATAATTGTATACAGGAGGGGTTTATAATGACAAAAAAACACGTAAAGTTAACAGCTGCTGTCCTATCTGCAATGATGCTGGCATCAGCATTAACCGGATGCGGTTCTAAGGCTGAAGAGACGACACAAGCCGAAGCTACTACCGAAGCTGCATCATCAGGAGATTCAGCTGTTGACACTAGTGCCACAGATGTATCTGAAGAGGAAGTTGAAGTACCTGCAGGCTATCATCTGGTATGGCATGATGAGTTCAACGGAACAGAGCTGAATGAAGATGACTGGAACCGTGAAGAACATAAAGTTGGTTGGGTTAATCATGAGCTTCAGGAATATATTCCAAGTGCAGATTATGCATTTGTAAAGGACGGAGAACTTGTAATTCAGCCTACAAAAACTGAAGATGAAGATGGAAATGTATCTTATGTTTCAGGTCGAGTTAATACTCAAAACAAACACGATATTAAATATGGATGGATTGAAGCAAGACTTAAGGTTCCTCAGGGAAAAGGCTATCTTCCAGCATTCTGGATGATGCCTCAGGAAGAGGAACATTACGGCCAGTGGCCTAAGTGTGGCGAAATCGATATCATGGAAGTACTTGGTGATAATATCACAACTAATTATGGTACAGTACACTATGGAGAGCCTCATAAACAGAATCAGGGTACATATACTCTGCAGGATGGAGATTTCGCAAACGAATATCATACATTTGCAATCGAATGGAACCAGGACTTATTAAATGGTACTGCGATGGTGAACAGTATTATGAGACAAATGATTGGTTCACTAAATATCAGGGCGGACCAGAGAAGCCATACCCTGCTCCTTTCGATCAGCCATTCCATGTGATCCTGAATGTTGCAGTTGGTGGAGACTGGCCTGGAGATCCTGATGAAAACACTCCTTTCGATGAAAGAGGTGCTATGTACGTTGATTATGTACGTATGTTCCAGAAGGACAGCTATGATGAAAATGTAGAAAAGCCTGAGAAGGTTCTTGAATTCCGCGAGGATGATGGAACAGGAAGCTTCGTATACAACTGGGATTTCTCAGAAGCTGAAGATCTTTCAGATGATCTTAACTGGAAATTCCTCGAACTGAACGGCGGTAAAGGTTCAGCAGAGATTGCTGACAACCAGATTACTATCACTACTGAAGAGGCTGGTTCCGAAGAATATTCAATACAGCTTGTTCAGCCGGGAATGCCAATGGAGAAAGGTGCAAAATATAAGTTCAGTTTTGAAGCATGTGCTGATGAAGACAGACAGATGAAGGCTGCTATTACTGCTCCTACTGAAAACTGGATCAGATATTTCGATGATACTCCTGTTGATCTTACTCCAGAGTGGCAGACATTTGAATTTGAAATTGAAATGAAGGATGAAAGCGACGACAATGGTCGAGTAGAATTTAACATGGGTAACCAGGGTTCTACTGCTACTATCCATATCAGAAATGTAAGACTTGAGATGACAGAGTTTCCACCTGAAGCTGAAGAAGCTGAGTAAGGATTACATTTGACTAATAGTTAACAAACCATAATAAAACCGAGGGAGAAATCCCTCGGTTTATCTTTTATATAAAACAATGTATAAGCACTTACTTATCAATAACCCAGACTATCATTTACAAGAATCACATGTATACGACCTTCATGTCTTGAGAACCTGGTAATAAGGAACTGACAACATATGGTATCCGGTGATTTACAATCCATGCATGAACCAGTTTTAGCACATGGTGTAGAAAGACCGAATCTCTGTGCATTAATAGGCGCAGCCACATTTCTAGCTCTTTTAATCGCACCATCTACATCGTCACATATTTTATTCATTCCAACGATCAGCAGAACCTTCTTAGGTCCCTGCGCTATGGCTGATACTCTGTTGGAATTACCGTCTATATTCACTATAACACCATCTTCAGTCATAGCATTAGCACTTGCCAGGAAGAAGTCTGCATCATAAGCTGCGAGCATAGCTGCTCTCTTATCCTCATAGGCATCTCTGTCTATAAAATCATAATTACCATTTTTAAGTGCTTCAACAAGTCCTATCTCATGGGCACTCATAGCACCACCCATGGTAACTGATGCTCCTTCTGGAATCAGTTCTAAGGCTTTCTTAAGAGCCTCTTCTTTTGATTCAGCATAATATCCTGTCATATTTCTAGATTCAAGTCCTTTTATAACCTTCTGAGCCAGCAGCGCATTTCTCTTGAATAAATTCTCATTCATGATCATAAACCTCCTGATTATAGTACATTTTACTCTCATATCTTACATTAACGCTGTGAATAGTATCATCAACGCAGTTATAGTTACCATACTCATCATAGTTGTTACTGTGATAGCACTGGAAAGGAGTTCTGTATCCTCTCCCATTTTTTCTGACTGAATAAGCGGAAGGTTTCCAACAGGCATACATGCCATAAGGCAGAAACCAAGTACAGTTACGGCATTACAACCGATTGCACGAAGAACGAAGAACATAGCAATAGGCAACAGTATAAGTCTTATAACAATATAGCCCCAAATCCTGACTTCTTTAAAGCCCTTTGTAACATCAGATCTGGCTATAGATACACCAAGGAGTACCATGGACAGGAACACCGTAGCATTACCTATATAGCTTATGCTGTTACTGAATATCGGTGGTGGTGTTATCTTGAACCAACATACCACGAGGCTAAGCACTGCCATGACGGTTCCAGGACTGAGCACCTTCTTCAGATTCATCTTCTCTTTACCATGGCTCAATATTGTAATTCCATGTGTGTAGAAAAG
>CAMHCL010000091.1 GCA_946183625.1 uncultured Lachnospiraceae bacterium | reverse complement strand
ATAACACCAGGAATATTTCAATTCTGTAAAAGAAGATATTCGTAATAGAACCTAAGTTTTCCTTCTCTACAATTATATTAAATTTATGCACGGAGAAAGAATCGCTTGCTACCACTCCTTCTCCTGGTACTATCACATCTATCCTGCTTTTCCCTTCAGACAAAGCCCTGAGATCTACATCAATCCTGCCTAATGAAGGTATATACTTATACCCCATCACCTCCATCACTTCAGGGTTTTCTACTTCGATAATTATATTATCCGCATTATCGATTTCACTGTAATCCCTGTAGGTGATCCGGTCGGCAGTATTGATAAATACCACGATGGTTATGATCACAAATATTAAGATAAAAGCCGATACTCTAAGAATATGCTTCATAGCGTATTACTCCCTACCTATTTACTACATTTACAGGATTTCCCTCCAGGAATCCCCTTATATTGGCCGCCACAGTGTCTATAAGCCTCATACGAGCCTCTACACTGGCCCAGGCTATATGTGGAGTGATAACCATGTTTGGAGCTGTAAGAAGGGGATTATCCTCCAGCATAGGTTCAGCTGTAACCACATCTGCCGCTGCTCCTGCCACCTTGCCGGACGATAATGCATCAGCCAGATCCTGTTCCACAACAAGACCGCCCCTCGATACATTTATCAATATCACTCCATCCTTCATTAGTGAAATGTTCTCCTTGCAGATCATTCCCTCTGTATCCGACGTCATAGGACAATGAAGGGTTATGACATCCGATTCACTAAACAGTTCATCTAACGACGCAAACCTGATCCGTAGATCTGCATCCTTGTATTTCTCAGGATGAGCCGTGGAAACTATTACATTCATTCTGAATGCAAGAGCTATCTCAGCCACTCTGCTTCCTATGTTACCAAATCCGACTATTCCGATTGTCTTGCCGGCAAGCTCCACCACAGGAGCATTCCAATAACAGAAGGTCTCTGACCTGATCCAGTCCCCTCTGTGAACGCTGTCATTATGCATGCTGATCTTACCAGCCAGCTCCAGAATGAATCCCCAGGTCAGCTGGGCCACCGACTCCGTGCTATAGGCCGGTACATTTGTAACTGTTACTCCGTGACGGCTTGCTGCCTCCACATCAACAACGTTATATCCCGTGGCACAAACACCAATATATTTAAGATTAGGCAGCTTATCAAATGTATCGTCGTCGAAGATTATCTTATTAGCATATACTACCTCTGCATCGCCTATATGCTCATATTTGTCTGCCTCTGTCGTATTCTTATATACTTTTGTTTCCATTATGGAAGTAATAGGATCAAGGGAGATATCACCTCTGCTGACTGCTCCCTCTTCCAGATAAACCGCTTTCATATATTGATTTCCTTATTCACATTTGCTATTATTTCGAACATTTTCTACCTATTCATGGAGTATACAGATATTCACTTTATTATTCAAGTGAACTGTCTTAGATATAAAATATATGATATTATAATAACATGGAAAAACAACGCTGGTACATTGCTATAGACCTCAAATCCTTCTACGCTTCAGTAGAATGCTTTGAGAGGGGACTTGATCCTCTCACCACCAATCTTGTCGTAGCTGATGAGTCAAGGACTGATAAGACCATATGTCTTGCAGTATCGCCTTCGCTTAAAGCTTATGGCATACCTGGTCGTGCGAGGCTTTTTGAGGTTAAGGCAAAACTGGAAAAGGTTAAACAGCGTACCGGCAAGGAGGTTGAATTCATAATAGCTCCGCCTCGTATGGCTGAATACATCAAGGTTTCTACCCTCTGCTACAACACCTATCTTAAATATGTTGCCAAAGAAGATATCCACGTCTACAGCATCGACGAGGTATTTATAGATGTAACAGGTTATCTTAATACCTATCACACAACGCCTCACGACCTGGCTATGACCATGATCAAGGATGTGCTGTCTGTCACAGGTGTTACAGCCACTGCAGGTATAGGTACAAACCTCTATCTTGCCAAGATTGCCATGGATATAGTTGCAAAGCACATGGACCCGGATGAAGATGGTGTAAGGATTGCAACTCTGACAGAAGAATCCTATAAGAGAGAACTCTGGGGACATAAGCCTATCACAGACTTCTGGAGGATAGGCAGAGGAACAGCCAGACGCCTGGCTAAAAACCATATGTATACTATGGGCGATATAGCCAGAGAAAGCCTTCAGAATGAAGATTATCTCTATAAACTCTTCGGTATTGATGCAGAGCTTCTGATAGATCACGCCTGGGGTATAGAAACAGCCACCATGCAGGATATCAAGAGCTATAAGCCATCTACCAATTCCCTTTCCTCCGGACAGGTCCTGAAGGAGCCTTATCCGGTCGATAAGGCCCGTATTATCGTTGCCGAAATGACAGATGTACTTGTTATGGATATGATAGAGAAAAAGCTTGTTTCACCATCCTTCACTCTGCTTATTAATTACGACCGTGAATCCGTAGATAACGGCTCCTATGATGGTGATACTGTTATAGATTATTATGGCAGGGAAGTTCCTAAACCCGCACACGGCACAGCGAACTTTAATACTGAGACTAATTCGGGAAATGTGATTCTGGAGCATATGCTTAATCTATACGACTCCATAATCGACCCAAAGCTTTCAGTACGTCGTGTCACTATCTCAGCAAATAATCTATCCCACGAAGCCGACGTATATCAGCAATTCGATATATTTACCGATCCGGAAAAACAGGAACAGGAACGCCGCCTCCAAAATGCGATGCTCGAGATCAGAACTAAATATGGTAAAAATGCAGTTCTGAAGGGAACCAGTTTCCTGGATGGAGCAACAGGAAAAGACAGAAATAATCAGATTGGCGGCCATAGATCATAAATGCCGCATTAGAAATAACGGAGTTAAATAACATGAGTGATACTTACGAAGATATAATCAATAAAAAAAGACCGGTTCATGAAAATGATGATTTTTCAGTACGTCACCCGAAGATGTCCCGGGAAGACAGGGCGAAGATCTTCGCTCCTTTTGCCGCTTTAAAGGGCTACGAGGAGGCACTTGAAGAATCATCAAAAGATGAATCGATCAATTAATTTTTCAGTTCACACCTGATTGTGAATCTCTCGCCACCGCCATAGGTACAGGTATAAATAGAGAGTTCATATCTGGTTTCAACCATCTCATGCACCTGTTCCGGTTCCAGCACTTCTAATTCTTTTATAGTATATTCAAAAACTTCACCATCCATATTTGTAAAGTAAACTATATCATCTACTTTGGCGGAATGAATCTTACCTGTGCCATCTTTATAATTATGCCCGCATATAACTAAATCACCGGATTCCAGTGAGCCATAATATCTGCAGGCAGCTAGTTTCAGCTTCTCATCATCATAGGAATTCATTACAGGAATATCGAGCTCTACTGATGGAATTGAGATATAGCCTATATATTCATATCCATCTAAAAATACAACAGGCATATTCTTTTCTGTAAGATCAGGATTATTATTGCCTTTTCTCTTCTCAATCTCGTCAGTAACACTCTCCAGCTTTTCATTCATAGCTTTACGCGCCCTGTCTTCTGTCACCCTGTTCCACAAAAAAAGAACCGCGCAGGAAAGAATCATTAATGAACCTATTATGATCATGATTATACCTACGCGGTTTCTTATCTTATTCATCTTCTTTTTTGCCCTTTCCCCGTTTTATCAGCATACCGGTTAATATGAATATTATACCAGTTACTGCAAGTACAGGTACAGGCCATTTTAATTGCCCTGTCTGAACCAGTTTTCTACTGTTATTAACAGTAAAGTTAAGACCATTCTTGGTGTAAGTAACTGTATAACCCTTTGGAACCTCTACTTCCTTTACTGACCAGTTGGCACTGCCATCCATGTCATTCCAGGAATAATTCCAGGAATTGCTTTGATTTAGCTCTACAGTATCATATACATTTCCATCTTTCAGAAGCTGTATCTTTACACTCTTTGGTCTGTCCTTACCATCATCATTCCAGACTTTTTTAACACTTATACTCTTACCTCTGTCAGCGCCTTCCGTTTCAAACTTCGGCTTGGCAAGCACGTTGTAGATTAGCTGACCCTCTGTTTCATATGGAAGTACTACCAGGAATGGCTTAAACTTAACATATTTATCAGTTACGCCCTTTATCTCAGATACAAGATATACTCCAGGTTTAAGACCTGCGAACTGAGTTCTTCCGCTTTTATCTGTATACTGGGTTGTTCCCTCTACACGATGCTGGATAGCATAATCAAATATATCTTCTGCCTGCTTATCATCTTCAAAGTTGTCTATAGAAACTGCATATCCGCTAAAATCATCTGTACAAGGATAGGTGACCTTGTCGTTTGAAACAACAGCATCTGCTACATGGAAAAGAGTAACATCCGCATTTTCAACCGGTATATTTTTATCATTTTCATTTTCTATAATGATGTCCAGGTTGCAAACTGCATTTTCATCGAAGCTCTGCTCCCCTTTTGCAAATACTGACGAAGGTATATAAAGCACTACCAAAAGAAGCAGCAGATAGCTTATTATCTTATTCAGTTTTTTCACTGCCACTTCCTCCTTTCTAATGCTCTAATAATTCATATTAATTATCCGATTTCATCAGTCTGCTTCTTATGATAACTAATATCAAAAGTATAAGCAGGATTGGAATCGCTATGATCGGTGTAACTATAAGTGGATCAATACGAAATGCTTCGTTTTTAACAAAAGCATTTTCCATTTCTTTTTCGTTTTCTATTCTCTCTCCTCTGACTAACAACCTGTGAGTATTGATACCATAAGGTGTACAAGTCATAAGAGTACAATAATCTTTTCCTTCGACAATTCTAAGATCATCAGTTTCTGTTGGAAGAATAGTTTTTATCTGATCAACCCTGTAAGTAAATTTCCTGTCGAGAATAGTGATATAAAATATATCGCCCTCCTCCATTTCATTCAGATCAGTAAACAGCTTAGCGCTCGGAAGTCCTCTGTGGCCCGACAATACAGCATGTGTCGATTCTCCACCAACAGGAAGGCTGGTACCCTCCAGATGGCCTGCACCTATCTGCAATACCGAATCATCAACTCCGTGATATATAGGAAGCTCAACCTCTATACGATCAATATCTATATATCCCATTATACCTGTGCCTGTTATATCAAGAACATCTTCGTAGCCACCGAGCATTTGGGGATTATAAAATGCCGAGGGTTCCTTTGCCAGCTTCTGATTATACTCCTCCGCCTCACGAAACATTTCATCAATACGCTCCTGATTCGTATTCAGAGTTGCCTCATTATACTGGCTGATCACCTTGGAACCATTCTTCTCGTTTATATAATTACTGATTGAAGGATATAGCAGTATCAGGAGTCCAACTACAAACAAAACAATTATAATAATTGTGGAAATATGTTTACGCATCGAAACCCTTCCCGCTAAACTAATTATTTATCCTTCTTCTTCATTAAGAACTTTGTTACAAGCAGTGCGCCTGCAAGTATCACGATGATACCACCTACGATGTAGAATACATATGTTCCCATACCACCTGTGCTAGGAAGTTCAATACCACTAAAGTTTTCGATTGTAAAGAGCTTTACAAAACGACCTTCCTGAACAGTAACATCATCACCATCTACAGTCCACTTTGGATCTGTGATTGTTGGATTATCATTATCTATAACTACTGTGTATGTTGTTGTAATCTTGTTATAGTTTTTAGGAGCCTTTGTCTCAACGATTGTATATGTTCCAGGTCCAAGTCCTTCAAATGTCAGAACACCCATAGAATCAACCTCTGCTTCCTGCTCATGTGCAGTGCTGCAGTCTTTAGTTGTTACATCATGAGAATACTTATACTTTGTTGTTAATGATTCATAATCATCTTCTGTCTGAGGTGTAGGTGCTGTCTCAGTATATGTACCATTCTTTAATTTGTAATAAGTACCATTTGCATCCTCTGTATATACATCAGCTTCTGTTATAACTTTATTAATCTTTGTACCCGATATCTTAAACTTTGCACCTGTAAGTGGCTTGTTAGTATCACCATCTATCTTTGTGATCTTGATACCAGTTGTATAAGTCTTTGTCTTTACATCCGGTGTCTTACCTGTAACATAGCCCTGAACGATATCATC
>CAMHCL010000090.1 GCA_946183625.1 uncultured Lachnospiraceae bacterium | reverse complement strand
CTGATTTGGATAATGCCAACGTAGGGAAGAGTCAAAGATTAATTCTTTTATGTGGATGAAGTAACAGCTGATATACCTGATGGTATGTCAGCTGTTTTTTTGTGTCGCAAGCGACACTCTATTTAAAAGAATATTAATCATAAGGAGGAATACATATGGTCAAGGTGAATGGTGAGAACTATGACTTTGCTGGACTTACTGTACTGGAAATGCTTGAGAAGCTCGGCTTTTCTGCTGAACGTATAGCGGTAGAGATAAATCTGGAAATAGTACCTAAGGCAAGTTATAGTGCGACTACTTTAAAAGACGAAGATACAGTTGAAGTTGTAAGCTTCGTGGGAGGTGGCTGATATGATCCCTTCTAGAGAAGAGTGGATAAATGCATTAATGGAGAGACATGGACAGGAACGGCAGAATGCATTCCTTAATGCAACCGTTGCTATATGTGGACTTGGAGGACTGGGTTCCAACATAGCAAATGCTCTTACTCGTGCGGGTATAGGAAAGCTGATACTTATAGATTTCGATAAGGTTGATATCACGAATCTTAATCGTCAGCAGTATAAGATAGTTCAGCTAGGAAAGTATAAGACAGAGAGTTGTCTGGAGAATCTAAGGGAGATCTCTCCATATACCGAGATTATAATCCACACGGTTAAGCTTACGGAAGAGAATATACCGGAGCTGCTTGGGAAGGCTGATATCATATGCGAAGCATTTGACAAGGCTGATCAGAAGGCAATGCTGGTTAATACAGTGCTTGAAACATTTCCAGATAAATATATTCTTTCAGGTACTGGAATGGCAGGCTTTGGAAGTGCAAATACTATACAGAGCCGCAAGGCTTTTGGGAAGCTCTATCTCTGCGGAGATGAAAAGAGTGACGTGAATGATGGTGTCGGACTTGTGGCATCCAGAGTTATGGTATGTGCGGCACACGAAGCACACATGGTCCTCAGAATTCTGTCAGGAGAGACAGATGTGTAGGTTTACATAATATTTAAAAGAATAATAAAAATGAAAGAAGGCAAAAATGATGGAAGACATTCAAACAGAAGATAAGTTGGTAATAGGAGGAAAGGAATTCACTTCCCGTTTTATATTAGGCTCAGGTAAGTATTCTATGAAGCTTATCGAAGCAGCAGTTCGTGATGCGGGTGCGGAGCTTATCACTCTAGCAGTAAGAAGAACTAATACTAAGGATAACGAGAATATCCTTGACTACATCCCTGAAGGAGTAACACTTCTTCCTAATACTAGTGGCGCAAGAAATGCAGAGGAAGCTGTAAGAATAGCTCGCCTTGCAAGAGAGCTTGGATGCGGTAACTTCGTAAAGATTGAAATAATGAGAGATACTAAGTATCTTCTACCGGATAATGTTGAAACTATAAAGGCTACTGAAATTCTTGCAAAGGAAGGCTTTGTGGTAATGCCTTATATGTATCCGGATTTAAATGCAGCAAGAGATCTTGCAAATGCAGGTGCAGCGTCTATCATGCCGCTTGCTTCTCCAATCGGTTCCAATAAGGGTCTTGCTACAAAAGAGTTCGTTCAGATACTTATAGATGAGATAGATCTTCCGATTATTGTTGATGCAGGAATCGGCCGGCCTTCACAGGCTTGTGAGGCTATGGAAATGGGATGTGCAGCAGTTATGGCAAATACTGCTCTTGCAACTGCTGGTGACCTTCCACTTATGGCAGCTGCATTCCGAGAAGCAATCTCATCCGGAAGAAAAGCATATCTTTCTGGTTTAGGTCGGGTTCTTACAAGAGGTGCTTCAGCATCGGATCCTCTAACGGGCTTCCTTAGAGATTAAGGATTTCATTATAGGAGGATTAATAAAATGGAAAATAACTTTTTAGTAGATTCAGATAAGCTCTCACCAGAGGCGCTAGAGAAGAAGCATCGCTTGGAAAATGATCCATCCTGCAGAACTGATCATATGAAGTATATGCCGGGAATGGATATAATAAAGTCAGATATCTGTGACAAGGTTCTTAGTGAAATGAATAGCTATGACTATTCGAAGTATACTGCAAAGGATGTAGTAGCTGCACTTAACCACGATCACTGTTCCATAGAAGATTTCAAGGCACTTCTGTCACCGGCTGCAGAACCGTTCCTCGAGAAGATGGCAGAGAGAGCAAGACTGGAAACCAGTAAGCATTTTGGTAATACAGTTTATCTTTTTACTCCTTTATATATAGCCAACTATTGCGAGAACTATTGCGTATATTGTGGCTTTAACTGCTACAACAATATTCGTAGAATGAAGCTTACGACAGAGCAGATAGAACATGAGATGAAGGTTATAGCTGACAGCGGAATGGAAGAAATCCTGATACTTACAGGAGAAAGCCGTGCTGCCAGTGATGTGGAATACATCGGAGAGGCCTGCAAGCTTGCGAGGAAATATTTCCGACTTGTGGGACTTGAGGTTTATCCAGTAAATGTTGATGAGTATAAGTATCTTCATGAGTGTGGAGCGGACTACGTAACTGTATTCCAGGAAAGCTATGATACAGATAAGTATGAGACACTTCATCTGATGGGACATAAGAGAGTATGGCCTTATAGATTTGATGCTCAGGAGCGTGCTCTTATGGGTGGAATGAGAGGTGTTGCTTTTTCAGCGCTTCTTGGTTTATCGGACTTTAGAAAGGATGCTCTTGCTACAGCACTTCATGCATACTTCCTTCAGAAGAAGTATCCATATGCAGAAATCTCACTTTCCTGTCCAAGACTTCGTCCTATCATTAATAATGAGAAGATCAATCCACAGGATGTGCATGAGAAGCAGCTCTGCCAGGTACTCTGTGCATATAGAATATTCCTACCATTTGCGGGGATTACAGTTTCTTCAAGAGAGACTGCTCAGTTCCGAAATGGAATCGTTAAGATAGCAGCTACTAAGGTATCAGCTGGTGTATCTACAGGAATCGGGGATCACGAGTCTAAGTATACAGGAAAAGAAGATGAGTACGATCAGGGCGATGAACAGTTCGAAATCAGCGACAGCAGAAGTCTTGATAAGATGTATCAGGATATCGAAGGTGAAGGACTTCAGCCAGTACTAAATGATTATCTCTTCGTGTAGTATTATATAGGTTTCGTTGTGACTACTAGGTGACTATTGATGAGGTCAATTGTTTAGGGATGAAATGATGAATTAGAGGATAGGTTATGGCTACATCCGATATTATATGCATTACAAATAAATCAATATGTGAAAAATCAGGCGAAGTATTCCTGGATAGAATCAGAAAAGTTGCTGAGGCTGGTCCTCTGGCAATAATTCTTCGGGAAAAGGATTTACCTCTAGCTGATTATAGGGAGCTTGCAAAGGAAGTACTGAAGATATGCCAGAAGGTAGAAGGCTCAAGGCTTATAATTCATAACTTCTATGAAATATTTCTTGAGACGGGAATAGATAATAAACTTGAATCTGAGAATAAACTAAAGGGGGATATCAACTTAGCAAAGGAACTTTCATATCTGCATATGCCACTTTGGAAGCTGGAAGAGCTTTATAAGAATCAGCCGGATGAATATACAAGACTTCGTGAGAAACTTGCACACCTTGGTGCATCCTGTCATAGTATGGAGGATGCGAAACTTGCCGAGAAGCTGGGATGTACATATATAATTGCAGGTCATATATATAATACAGATTGTAAGAAGGGACTGGAAGGACGAGGACTTAGTTTTCTGAGAGATGTCGTAGAGTCAGTTACAATTCCAGTTTATGCTATAGGTGGAATTACGCCAGAGAATGTCGATGACGTAAGAAATGCTGGGGCATCTGGAGCTTGTATAATGAGTTCTTCTATGACTTGCAAAAGTCCAAAAGAACTAATAATGTCATTTAATAAATGATTAGTCAATCTTTCAAACATGAGTCAATCTTTCAAAGATGAAAGATTTTAGAAATAATCTGGAAAGAGTTATAAGTTATCCTATCTTTTGTAAGAATAAATACAAAAGGCATGATCATTTGTGATATAGTGAGGTGGTAATGAAATACTATTCATCATAGGAGTATCGATATGCATCACAATTTTTTGTTCGACCTGGATCAGACATTGCTTGATTTTCATGCGTCAGAGCGAAAGGCGCTGGAGATAGTTTTAAGATCAAATGGTCTGAATTACACGGAAGACTGTTATGAACATTTTAAAGTATATAATAAGTCTCTCTGGCTGGAGCTTGAAAGAGGAACAATCTCAAGAAGTGAACTTTTTGTCAGGAGATTTAAGGATATTTTCGAGTTTTGTGGAGGTGATTATGCAGGACTCGATCCTCTAAAAGTAAATGATGAATTCATCTATGCTATGTCGCAAAATGGTGTACTCATGGAGGGCGCTGATGAGTTTTTGATAAGGCTTATGAATGGCATCGAGGATGCAAGGTGCTATATCGTATCAAATGGTGCGACTATCAACGCAGAGGGAAGAATCAGATCAACTGGACTGGATAAATATTTCGAGAAGGTCTACATCAGCGAATGGATGGGAGTGACTAAACCATCAAAAGAATTTTTCGATATGGTTATTGAAGGGGTAGGTGAACCGAAGGAGTCCTGTATTGTTATAGGAGATTCACTTACATCTGATATGCTTGGTGCGAAAAATGCATCAATTACATCAGTTTGGTTTATGCCTGAAGGTGATATCGAAACTGCAAAGAAAACTTATAATATAAGTTATGTTGCTTCTTCATATGACGAGCTTTACGAGGCGCTTGTGGATTGGGCTTCTGAAGACAGCTTCTTTTTGCACCAGAAGTAAGCAGGGATGAGAAATGCATCTGCGAAGATCCATGCAAGTGGACTGGAAAGACAAGCTCCGGTAAAGCCTAACAGAGGGATAAGAACCAGTCCGGCCAGTGATCTGGCAAGCATTTCCATGAGTCCTGCAATCATGGCAAAGTTCGAAAACCCCATTCCCTGTATAGTGAATCTAACGGTATTTACAATTGCAACCAGGAAGTCAAATGCAGTAACGGTTAACAGATACTGCCTGGACAGTCTGATGATAACAGGCGCTTCTTCGGCGAGCTTATCCTTGTCCAGGAATAATGTGGCTGCATGACTTCCAAAAAGAATAACGATGATCAATAATATGATACATATCAAAGCTGATATTTTCAGGGCATCACGTAATCCCTGTCCTACACGATCAAGTTTCTTGGCGCCCACATTCTGTCCTGTATATGGAGCCATAGACTGACCAAGTCCATCCAGTGGACAGGAGAGCAGTATGTGAACCTTTAATGCTGTTGTCATAGCAGCAACACTGACATCCCCCAGACCATTCACAGAGAACTGAAGAATGACGGAACCGATTCCGGTGATAGAATATTGAAGTCCCATAGGAATTCCAATACCAACAAGCCTGCGCATTATTTCTGTATCAGGCCGCATTTCGTCCATATTCATTTTTAGTATACTGAAACGTCTTCTGATAAAATGAACACAGCACGCGCCTGATATTCCCTGGGCAAGTACAGTTGCATAGGCTGCGCCTTCTACATTCATTCCCAATCCCCCTATAAAGAGCATATCGAGACCGATATTTAATACAGCTGCTATTGCGAGGAATATTATAGGTGAACGGCTGTCACCTAAAGCACGGATGATTGCTGCTGAGAGATTATATAGAATAATACATGGAATCCCCAGAAAAATGATGAATATGTATTTAGCTGCATATTCATAAATGCTATCCGGGGTATTCATTAGATGAAGTATAGGTCTGCAGAAAATAGAAGTAAGTGCAGTGACTATTACTCCGATAATGACAGAAAGCCAGATGCTGTTTGCTACAGATTTTCTTAGGTTGTGTTCATCTTTTGCACCAAAAAACTGGGCAACTATAACAGAAAAACCATTACATATTCCCATACAAAATCCAAGGACTATGAAGTTAAGAGAGCCTGTGGAACCTACACCAGCCAATGCTTCTTTTCCGAGATATTGCCCAACGATCATGGTATCTACAAGGCCATAGAATTGTTGAAGGATAATACCCAATATCATTGGAGTGGCAAACCTTATGATCAGCTTCATAGGTGAGCCGGTGGTCAGGTCTCTTGTTAAATTATTACTACTCATTAAAAAATACCTAAAACTAAATTACTAACTAACTATCTTTC
>CAMHCL010000089.1 GCA_946183625.1 uncultured Lachnospiraceae bacterium | reverse complement strand
AGCTGATGATCTGGACGGATATATAGCCAGAACAAGAGGGATGAGCTCAAAAGCAGGCGCATACTTCGATCTGCTTACTGATATACTTCATATCACATATCTGCTTATAGCGCTGTGCTTTTCAGGAGTGATACATTTTTATATAGGAATATTTCTTGTGCCGGTTTATGCGCTTATAATCTTCACGGCCATGAATTATATCCTTCACTTGAATGAATTCCTGTTTCCGAGACTCGGACCTATCGAGACACATATCTGCTTTGTATTGGTATGCGTCGTAGGCATGATCTTCGGTGCAAGATCAGTTGTCACCATTCCGGCCATCGAATTATTCCACACTGGAGCCATCGGCCTCACAGCCGCAGACCTGCTGCTCATACTTGGAGGCCTCCCGATGTACTTTGAAATGGTGAGGCTGCAGCTGCAACTCTTTAAGAGACTCAGTCAGGATTAAGTGTAAGCAGTTACAATTTGATATATTAGTAGTTTGTTCTGTTAGAATTTGTACAGGAGCACATAGATACATATTCCCGAGGAACCGTTGGAGAACGTCGGTTCTTTGGCTGTGTCCTTTACAGCCTTAGAACCGCTACGTGATAGTGCTCGGCCTTTAGGGCGAGCATCCTGTGCGAAGCAAAGGATACCTGTGCGAAGCACAGACATACGCGAAGCGTATGCAGAATTGCTTTAGCAATTCTGGTACATGCGAATCGAGGCGCGAGCCGCGTGACGCGGGGATATGTATCTATGTGCTCTTGAGAAAAAAAGGAAAAAATATTTATGAATAATAATCCTTACATCTACATCATTTTCATAAAAGCCCTCACAGGCCTCGGTCGCTTCGCGCGGCTTTTTTCAGATTACCCATACACTCACATTGCCGTATCCCTGGACAGCAGAATGGAGGACTTCGTTACATTTTCCAGAAGGACTCATTACAATCCTTTTGATGCTGGCTTCATGCATGAGAAGAGGGAGCATTATGCATTTGGAAAGAACGAGAGAGTGCTGGTTAAGATTGTAAGGATTCCGGTCAGTGATGAGGCGTTTCGGGATATTCTCAAATATGTTGATGAAATTGAAAAGGATGATGAATACATCTTCAACCTATATTCTATGGCTACCATGTCGATAATCCATGGTATCCCGATCCATAAGGCACTTAACTGTATGTCATTTACGGCAAGGGTGCTGGAACTGAGCCGAGGGGTTGTTCTCGACAGGCCTTATTATAAATATGACATAAGTGAGATAGACAGCCTCACGTCATGCTATCCATCGAGAACGGGATATCTTGTTAAACATAAGGATGATGCAGATTATATGAAGAAGGCTGGTCTGGGAGAATTGATCCGAAGCTTCATCAGGATAAATGTTAACCTTTTGCGAAGACTGTAATTATAGTATAATAATAGTACTACACACTTTTAGGGGGGAGGATAGTGCTATATGACTGATAAGCTATATAATACATCCTTTGATGAGCTTGCCCTGGCTCTGGCTAATGATTATGTCAGTATATATGTTATAGACATGTCTGATGACAGCTATGTGGAGTATACAGCCTCGGGAGCAAATAAAGAGCTGAAGGTAGTAA
Organism: uncultured Lachnospiraceae bacterium; assembly: GCA_946183625.1. Classification (GTDB taxonomy): domain Bacteria; phylum Bacillota; class Clostridia; order Lachnospirales; family Lachnospiraceae; genus Eubacterium_Q. Next base: position 4,583 of record CAMHCL010000089.1, on the reverse strand, counting down.
GTCAAGGCGATAATTTCTATGAAGATACAGTTATAAACTGCAGAAAAATGGTTTATTCGAAAGATCAGGAAAGGTTCCTCAATACATTTAAGAAGGAGTGTCTTTTGGATGCAGTTCAAAATGGAAGATCATTTTCGTTAAGATATAGACTCATTGTAGATGGAAAACCTCAATATTATTTCCTGAAGATCATTAAAGGAAATGATGAGAGGATCATAGTAGGTGTTCAGAATATAGATGAGCAGACAAGACGTAATATAGCAGAGCGTGAAAAAACTGAAACATATTCAGAGATAGCTATGGCTCTTTCAAACAGATATGAAGTCATATATTACGTCAATATAATTACAAATGAATATATAGAATACAGCTCAAGTGCTGAGTATGCAAAGCTGGAAGTCGGAACTAAGGGTAAGGATTTCTTTGAAGCAGCACAGGTGCATATGAAGAAGGATATATATCCTGACGATTATCCTATGATGAAGAAGGCTATGGAGAAGGATTATCTTATGGGAATCCTTGATGAGGATGGCAAGAACGTTATCAGCTATCGCCTGATGCTTGGAGGAAGACCGCAGTACGTAACCCTTTTCGTAGTTCGTCCAAAGGAAGACTCAGATCACATCATAGTTGCCGTGGCAAATGTTGACTCTGCGAAACGTATGGAGATGGAATATGAGGACGCTCTGGATTCAGCTATGGATATGGCCAATCATGATGAGCTGACTGGAGTTAAGAACAAGAGGTCTTACGCTCATTATGAAATGAAAATGGATGAGCGGATACGTAAAAATGAAGTTAAGAAATTCGCAGTTATCGTTCTGGATATAAATGGTTTAAAACAGGTTAATGATACCATGGGTCACAGTGCTGGCGATACATTTATCAAGGATGCCTGCAGGATGATATCCGGCATATTTAAAAACAGCCACGTATATCGTATTGGCGGAGACGAATTTGCAGCGGTTCTGGAAGGACCGGATTTTGAGAATAGAAATAGTCTCATAGAAGAATTGAATCGTGTGCAGGAAGAGCATAAAGAACAGAATAAGGTAACGGTTGCCTTTGGCGTGTCAGATTATATTCCTGGTGATGATATGAGATTGCAGGATGTATTCGAACGTGCTGATAATCAAATGTACGAAAATAAGAAGTTGTACAAGAATCTCATAGTTTTCAGATCCAGTATAGACAAGGCCGGAATTCCTATATCTGATGAAGAACAGCATCAGCGGTTCAGTATTATTTTCTCAGACCTTATGGATGCTATCACAGATATGGAAAAGCTTGACTATGCACTTATCAAGAAGAAGATGTGCATGATCCTTGAACTGTTCCGCCTGTCAAACGGTGTGGCTCGTTTATATAAAAATATCCAGGAAGAGAAGCAGGGTGGCGGTGAGACCCTTTCCTGTTATGAGATAAAAGATGGAGATACAGAACTGTTCTCCATAAGAATGGTTACGAGCATAATGTCTATTGGAACCATAACAGTCTATCAGTCTCCGGATGCCATTCCGCTTTCTGAGGAAGAACATCACATGCTGGAACTGGCTATGAGAACGACACTGAGTTATCTCACCAGAAAACGTCTTTCGGAAGTGGTTTCAAAACTTGCATTTCAGGATGAAATGGGATATCTGAATCTTCACAGTTATATGGCATATATAACGGATGAAGGGAATCGAAAGAAATTCGGCGGCAAGGTAGCTTTTCGCTATAATCTGAGACATTTCGATGATATTACGAAAGATATAGGAAAAAAGTCTGGAGAACAGGTATTGCGGGAGCATTATGAAACACTTCAGAAGCTGATCGGAGATAGTGGTATACTATGTCGGCTTGGTGGAAATCATTTCATAGGACTCTGCGATGGCGATAAGCTTGGAAGATTATTGACATACTTCAGTAAAGCAACCGTATTATATGATCCTGCCTCAGGTAATAGTGTGAAAATATCAGCAAGTGCCGGCATATTTAAAATACCGGAAGGTTATATCGTCAATAATCCTGGAGATATAATGGAGAAGGTTATCTCGGCTTATAATGCTGCTGAGAGTGGTGACAAGGAGCATATAGTTTTCTATAATGATTCGCTGGTTATCGATAAAATGTTATTTATGTATTAATTGAATTAGATAATATATGGCGCCACGGTTGACAATGGTCAGTCCTGTGTGCTAGTATGACAAGTGTATGTAGAGGCTGCGGAGATCATAAGTATCTGATCAGATGGTTCTGCACCATATGAAGATGAGAGAAAGGGTGATCCGCCGAAGCTACAGAGTTTGCAGAGGCTTTGTATGCTGGGATGATGGTTAAGAGCTGTCAGACTGTCATTCTATATAGAATGGAGAGCTACGGAAATACTTGAACTATGAACTAGTATAGTACTACCGAAACTCTCTATGGGTTTCGGTTTTTTTTGGACCCGTAGAAAAAATCAATTTATTATTATTTGGAGGTGTCTTATGGCAATTTTTAAAGGATCGGGTGTAGCACTTGTAACTCCTTTCACGGAGAACAATGAAGTAGATTATGATGGATTACGCAAGCTGGTTGATTTCCATGTAGAGCATGGAACAGATGCGATAATCGTATGTGGTACTTCAGGAGAGTCATCAACTCTTACTAATGAAGAACATATAGAGGCGATAAATGTTGTAGCTAAGCAGGCAAATGGCCGTATCCCTGTAATTGCAGGTACAGGCTCAAACGATACAGAAGCTGCTATCTACCTTTCACAGGAAGCTGAGAAATGTGGTGTTGACGGACTTCTTCTTGTAACTCCTTATTACAATAAGGCTACACAGAATGGTCTTATCAAGCATTACACAATGGTTGCTGAATCAGTAAAGATTCCTATCATTCTCTATAATGTTCCAAGTAGAACAGGCTGCAACATCCTTCCTGCAACAGCTGTAACACTTGCTAAGAATGTTGAGAACATCGTTGCTATTAAGGAAGCATCAGGAAATATATCTCAGGTTGCTGAACTTGCACATCTGGCTAATGGATGTATAGATATTTATTCAGGAAATGATGATCAGATCGTACCACTTATGTCATTAGGCGGAATCGGTGTCATCTCTGTTACAGCAAATATCATTCCTGAGGATACACATAAGCTCTGCCAGAGCTTCCTTGATGGAGATATTGCTACAGCAAGAGAACTTCAGTTAAAGGCTATAGACCTCTGCAAGGCTCTGTTCTGCGAGGTTAATCCTATACCTGTTAAGAAGGCTACACAGCTTCTCGGTATGACAAATGGTAAGGTAAGACTTCCACTTACAGAGATGGAAGATGCTAATGCAGCTAAGCTTGAGAAGGCTATGAAGGAATATGGAATTCTGTAATCGGTAGCAGTACATTTTACATAGAGAATTAGAGGTTGATCATGACTAGAATTATAATGAGTGGAGCCTGTGGCCGTATGGGCCGCGTTATAGCAGGGCTCGTTAATGAAGATAAAGATGCAGAGATCGTTGCTGGTATTGATGTGGTAGAGGATGACACTCTCGGATTTCCTATCTTTAAGAGTATTAAGGATTGTGATGTAGAGGCTGATGTGATTATTGACTTTTCTACTCCTGCAGTTCTGGATGATATTCTTGAGTATGCCATTTCAAAGCAGGTTCCTGCTGTAATGTGCACAACAGGCTATACATCAGAACAGCTGGACAGCATAAGAGAAGCATCCAAGAAGGTTGCTATACTCAAGTCGGCAAATATGAGCCTTGGTATCAATACCATCATCAATCTGCTTAAACCAGCGTCAAATGTATTCTGTAACAATGGTTATGATGTTGAGATTGTTGAACAGCATCATCATACTAAGCTGGATTCTCCATCCGGTACAGCACTTGCTCTTGCAGATGCGATCAATGATGCTACAGGTGGCAGATACAGTTATGTATATGACAGAAGTGACCGCCGTATGGTAAGACCTGAAAATGAAATCGGTATATCTGCAGTCAGAGCAGGTACTATTCCTGGAACACATGATGTTATCTTTGCAGGACCAGACGAACTTATAGAGATAAGACATATAGCATATTCTCGTTCAATCTTCGGAAAGGGTGCTATAAGCGCTGCTAAATTCCTGAAGGGAAGAGATGCGGGTATGTATGATATGTCAGATGTTATTGCAGCAATGCAATAAGTCTTCTTCTAAAATAGAAGTTGCAGGCTTAGCCGATAGATGAGGTGACCAGATGGAAGATAATAATAGAATAGTGCTTTGCAGTGCATCGAAGTATGCTAAGAAGTTTTATCTGAATCCTATGTTCGGTAATCTTCCGCAGAAGATAAAGGATGAACTTCAGATAGCCTGTGTTATATTTACTGAGGAAATAGGCGGAGTCATAATCTTATACTATGATGAAGAGGGTAATCTTCTCATAGAAACAGAATATGAAGAGAATGATTTCCTCTATGATGAGATCGGAAGCGGACTTAAGATTAACCAGCTGAGAAATGAGAAGAGGGAACTCTTTGAGCAGCTGGAGGAATACTTCAAACTGTTCTTCGGAATTGAAGGCTAGAGTACATATGATATAGATCATTTGTCTTATATAAAGGAA
>CAMHCL010000088.1 GCA_946183625.1 uncultured Lachnospiraceae bacterium | reverse complement strand
CAGTGTGTATCTGGTTCCACTGTCATTCCTGGTGCTGTTCATATCAAACAAAAAGTTTGTGGAGAAATCCCAAGCTATTATATTTAAAATAGCTTCAATCCTTAGTGCAATCATTTTTGCAATAATATGTGTAGTGATTTCCGGTGGTGTGACAAATATATTCAGAATAAAGATGCATGTAATTCCAGTCGTAAATGTAGGGGTTACTGTTCTTATACAGCTTCTTATCATATATGAGATAGTATTCTGTATTGTTACGGGGCTTAAGCATCGAAAGAATATTGACGAAGATCCTGAATACAGTAAGTCCGGAAAGGTGACTGTAGTTCACAGAAATTCGCTGATCGTTACATCACTTGCAATTATCCTTACGATGTGGATGATTATTGGACAGTACTACATTTATATTTAATGCAATAGTATATGAAATGTACTCCATATATGGTATAATATAATTTGGTGTGCAGTTTAATATGATAACTCTTTTATTTAATATGGAGGTAGACATGGCTGAGACAATTAAAGACAACAGATTTACTATAGATGAAGATGGATCCAGTGGATATATCCAGATTGCTGATGATGTAGTGTCCAGTATCATAGGTCTTGCCGTAACAGAAGTTGACGGTGTATCAAAGCTTACTGGCGATATCACAAGAGATCTGGTTGCTAAATTAGGCAAGAATTCTCTGTCAAAGGGCGTCAGAGTTATATTTGACGATGAGGAAAACCTTAAGGTTTATGTGTCCATAGAGATTAAGTTTGGATACAACATAGTAGATGTTTCCAGAGCTATTCAGGAGAAGGTTAAGCAGTCACTGCTTACTATGACCGGCCTTGAATGTTCTACAGTAAATGTAAAGATATCTAGTATTGATTTTTCGGAGTAAACAGCATGACAAGGCATGAATTAAGAGAATGTATATTTAAAATCCTGTTTCAGATTCCGTTCCTGGAAGAAGAGGAGGTTCCTTCTGATGTATTAAAGGATGCAGCAGAGGGTAAGTCAGTAACAGAGAAGGCTGCTGACAATCTGGGCGATGAGGAAGCTTACTTTATTGCTGAACTTGAGCTTGGTACAAAGGGCTATCTGGGTTATGACAAGGAAATGACTGAAGAGGATAGCAAGTATATAAAGAAAAAGGTGGATGACATCAGAGGTCATATTACTGATATAGATAATATCTTAAAGGACTTGTCAGGCGGCAAGGGACTTGATTGGTATGGCAAGCCTGAACTCGCAATACTCCGACTTGCAGTATATGAGATTCAGTTTGATGAGGATATACCTGCCAAGGTTGCTGTAAATGAAGCAGTTGAACTGGCTAAGGTTTACTGTGATCCAAAGGCAGCTCCACTCATCAATGGTATTTTATCCGGATTATTATGAATGTATATACAGTCAGCCAGGCAAATGGCTATATAAAAAACTTAATAGACAGTGACTACGTTCTCCGAAGTATAACCATCAAGGGAGAAATATCAAACTGTAAATATCACAGCATGGGACACATTTATTTTGCAATTAAAGATGAAGGTGGCTCCATGCGTTGTGTTATGTTTAGAAGTAATGTAGCAAGCGGTCTGAAGTTCCGTCTTGAAGATGGACAGGCTGTTGTTATAACGGGAAATGTATCGGTATATGAGCGTGATGGCAGTTATCAGCTATATGCTCGTAAGATCGTTAAGGAAGACGATGGCAAGGGAAAGCTTTATGAGGAATTTGAGAAGCTGAAGCAGAAGCTCTATGATGAAGGTCTCTTTGATTTCGAGACCAAGAAGCCTATCCCTGCATTTCCAAAGTCTGTGGGAATAGTTACTTCTAAAACCGGAGCAGCTATCCAGGACATAATGAATATAGCCAAGAGGCGAAATCCTTATGTTCAGCTTGTTCTGTATCCTGCACAGGTTCAGGGCGAGGGAGCGGCAGCTACCATAGCCAGAGGTATAAGATATCTGGATACTCTAGGCCTTGATACAATTATCGTAGGAAGAGGCGGCGGTTCTATAGAAGACCTGTGGGCTTTCAACGAAGAGATAGTAGCAAGAGCGATATATGAAGCAAATACACCTATCATTTCCGGAACGGGACATGAGGTGGATAATACTATAGCAGATTATGTGGCAGACCTTAGGGCTCCAACTCCTTCAGCTGCTGCAGAGCTTGCAATTCCAGATATTATGTCAACTATAAACAAGGTGGATAATCTGAAGGTATCCATCGACAGAGGAGTGGTAGCAAAGCTCAGATCTCTGCATATTCAGCTTGAGAGATGTAATGCAGTACTAAATAAGCTCAGTCCTGAGATGAAGCTGTTCAACAATCAGCAGCGCCTGTCAGATCTGAAGGATTCCATGGATCATATCATGGATAATAAATTCCAGAATCTTAAGCACAGGCTTGCTATAGATATGGAGAGACTGAACGGCCTGTCTCCAACCGCAAAGCTTATAAATGGATTTGGTTATCTGTCTTCAGAGGACAAGCCGGTCAATTCCGTAAATGATGTAAAGATAAATGACACATTAGAAGTTACCATACATGATGGTACGATTGTTTCCCAAGTTATAGAAATATCAAAATGAGGTGCGCCATGGCGGAGAAAAAAGAAGAGTTTAATATAGAGGAAGCCCTGAAGAGACTTGAGGAGATTAATGCAGAGCTGGGTAAATCCGGTACAAGCCTGAAGGATTCCATTGAATTATATAGTGAAGGCACTAAACTAAGCGTAAAATGTAAAGAATACTTAGAGGGTGTTGAAAAGGAAATAAAGGTACTATCAGGAGACGAAGAAGCATAATGAGTAAGGAATTAAGTGAACTCACAAGTGAGATAGATGATATAGTTCTTAGTTTTCTTCCAATGGAGATAAGTCCTGCCATACAGGTGAGACAGGCTATGAACTATGCTATGAAGTCAGGCGGTAAGCGTATCAGGCCAACACTTATGTATCTTACATATAAGTGTCTTACGCAGAGAGATAAATACAAGAAGGACGTCATCGAACCATTTATGGCTGCTATAGAGATGATCCATACCAGTTCGCTGATACATGATGATCTTCCGGCTATAGATAATGATGATCTCAGACGAGGCAAGCCGTCTGTACATAAGGCATTTGGTGAGGCTGCGGGAATCCTGTCCGGAGATATGCTGCTCAACTATGCTTATGAGATAGCTGCCAAGAGCTTTACAGTCAGCCCTGGTGATGAAAATGTTGAGAAAGCATTTACTGTTCTTCTTAATAAGACGGGTATTTATGGTATGCTCGGAGGACAGAGTGCTGATGTAATGCTTACAGGACAGGAGATAACTGAAGAAGATCAGAAATATATATATTTAAATAAAACTGCTGCACTTATTGAGGCTCCACTTATGATAGGTGCTATCCTTTCAGGCGAAAAAGTTGACATCTCTGCTCTTGAAGAAGCTGGTCGCAGACTCGGTCTTGCGTTCCAGGTCAGAGATGACATTTTAGATGTCACCGGAACAGAGGAGAAGCTTGGCAAGGAGATAGGTCAGGACAGTCGTAACTGCAAGTCAACCTATGTAGCTGTTCATGGTATTGAGGCATCAAATGCTTTTGTAAATGAACAGACTGATATAGCTTTAGACCTTATCAGAAGTGTGCTTAAGCCTGAAAAGAAGAGTCCTGAAGAGGACAGTGAATCCAGAGAAGCTTATTACATGATGAAGAATCTGATCAAATCTCTGGCCGGTAGGGAGTTTTAATGAGTTTATTAGATAGTATAAATAAAGAAAATGATATAAAGAAGCTGTCACCTGATTGTATGGAGCAGCTGGCTGGCGAGATAAGGGAATTCATACTAGAAAGCGTCAGCAAGAATGGTGGTCATCTGGCTTCGAATCTCGGTGCTGTAGAGATTACCATGGCTCTCCATAGGTGTATGGATCTTCCACAGGATAAGATCATATATGATGTTGGACATCAGTCTTATACCCACAAGATCCTTACAGGCAGAAAGGAAGAATTCTATAAGCTCAGACGTTTCGGCGGCATGAGTGGCTTCCCTAAGAAATCAGAGTCGGATTGCGATGCATTTAACACTGGACACAGCTCAACCTCCATATCAGCATTGGTAGGTATGGCTATGGCAAAGGAATTAAATGGCACAAATGAGAAACTCTGTGCGGTGATCGGTGACGGATCCATGACAGGTGGTATGGTTTATGAGGCTCTTCAGCAGATGTCTCAGGTAAGTACCAGTTGTCTTATTGTGCTTAATGATAATGAAATGTCCATTTCCAAGAATGTTGGCGGCGTGTCTAAAAGCCTTTCCAAGTTCCGTATTGGACGTCCATATAATGAACTGAAGTCCGGTATCGAGAAGACTCTTCTTAATATCCCTGAAGTAGGTTACAAGATGGCCAAGGGTATCAAGAGGTCCAAGGATTCCCTCAAGAATCTCATCGTTCCTGACAACATGTTCAATGATTTGGGTGTTACATACATTGGCCCTATAGATGGTCATGATGTAAATGTAATGACAGAGATATTTAATAATGCATTTGACCTGAACAGGCCTGTCATAGTTCATGTAAAGACTAAGAAGGGCAAGGGTTACAGACTGGCTGAGAGATATCCGGAACATTTCCACGGCGTCGGCCCGTTTAACCCGGAGACTGGACGTTCTCTTAAGGTTAAGACTGCAGCAACTAACACAGATGTATTCGCCAGATCACTGATTGAAATTGGAACTAAGAATGAAAAGGTGGTTGCCATTACAGCAGCCATGGCTCATGGTACTGGAATCAGGGCATTCCAGAAGGTATTCCCTGACAGGACATTTGATGTAGGCATTGCAGAGCAGCATGCACTCACATTTGCCGCAGGACTGGCAAGCTCAGGCTGCATTCCTGTAGTGGCGCTTTACAGCTCCTTCCTGCAGAGAGCTTACGACCAGCTGCTTCATGATATATGTCTTCAGAAGCTGCATGTGGTCATATGTATAGACCGTTCGGGCATAGTTGGTGAAGATGGTGAGACCCACATGGGTATATATGACACATCCTATCTCAGAGAGATGCCTGGCCTTGAGATTATCGCTCCTAAGGGCGAAAAGGAACTCGAGGATGCTATGGATTATGCTGTTAACACGGCTACAGGACCGGTTGCGATCAAATATACCAAGGGCGTTGCATATTCAGACCTGAATGACAAGAATGTACAGTTCCTCAGTGGCCATTCAGAGGTTATCAATTTCGAGAAGACTGTTGGTAACAAGAACCTTAAGTCTATAGCTCTCTTGGCTGTTGGTTCCATGGTTGAGACTGCGGTCAAGGTCAGAGATAAGATAAGCAGTGAATATGATTATGAGCCAGAGCTGATCAACCTGCGTTTTATAAAACCTCTTGATTTAGATAGAATCAGGGAGACCATGAACGGTTTTGATCTGGTATGTATCCTTGAGGAAAATGTAAGGCGCGGAAGTGTTGGTGAAGAGATAGGTTATATAAAGGCTACAGAGGGCCTGAGTGCAGATATCATGCATTTCTGTATTGATACTGAAACAGTCCAGCAGGGAGCTGTTTCTAAGCTGAAGGAAGAATTAGGACTTGATGCAGAGTCCATATATAATAAAGTGATCGAGGCTGCCAGATATGAAGAAAAGGCTTGATGTACTTCTGGTTGAGAAGGGCCTTGCCCCTTCCAGAGAGAAAGCCAAGGCATATATTATGTCAGGCATAGTATATGTAGATGGCGAGAAAGAAGATAAGGCAGGCAGTACATTTGACGAAGAAAAGAATATAGAGGTCAGGGGAAATACTCTTAAGTATGTCAGCAGAGGCGGACTTAAGCTGGAGAAGGCCATGGAGACATTTCCGATTGATCTGAGTGGCAAGGTATGCATGGATGTTGGAGCGTCCACAGGCGGTTTCACGGACTGTATGCTGCAGAACGGCGCCACCAAGGTCTACGCCATTGACGTGGGACATGGACAGCTGGACTGGAAGCTCAGGACTGATGAGAGAGTTGTTTGCATGGAGAAGACCAATATCAGATATGTTACTCCTGCAGATATTGATGAACTGGCCGAGTTTGCATCCGTCGACGTGTCATTTATATCACTTTCGAAGGTGCTCCCACCCCTTTATGATTTGATGGTGGAGGATGGACAGGTGGTCTGTCTTATAAAACCTCAGTTCGAAGCTGGCCGCGAGCAGGTGGGCAAGAAGGGCGTTGTTCGTGATAAAGCGGTTCATAAGCAGGTAATAGTAAAATGTACCGAATACGCAGAGAATAGTGGCTTCAAGGTAT
>CAMHCL010000087.1 GCA_946183625.1 uncultured Lachnospiraceae bacterium | reverse complement strand
TTAAAAAGCGTGAAAGAACAGAACTGAAATTCATTTATTCCGGAAGGTTGAAATACCATAGATTAAAGGGTGGTTCCCTGGATGAGACTTATAATTACTGGTTTGCTGATTATATTAATACGCTGTATCATTCGGGAGTATCTGCAGATGAATGCTCATGCTTCTCAAGGATTGAGAGTGCTGAAATAGACTATAGATATCTACATACGAAGGATATTATCACACCATACAATCTCCTTAGTATAGATGAGAGTGTTATGGATGATTCTGACAAGAAGCATGGAAAAGGCTTCTGTTACAAGGTAAAGTATCTGTCCGTGGATTATGCCAGCCCATATTACATACATCTCACCAGATATATGCATTCAAATGAGGATGAATCAGCTGAGGAAGCATCAGATGAGGATGATACGGAAGGCAGTACATTTAACAGGTTCGAAAGCTATGATGTGATAAGTGAGTATGTCTATGAGGTGTACCGCGTGGATATGTCCACCTTCATGAAGGAGGAGGTATATAATGCGGCCTGTGCAGCGACTCAGGCTGGGGATGTTACTGAAGATGATCTGGATACATCCAAATCCAATGACAGGATAAATGAACTTACCAGATCTGTTACGAAGGGGTGTATAACTGATTTTGAGAAGGCCAAGAAGATAGAAGCTTATCTCAGACAGTATAAGTACGATACAAATGTAGATCTCAGTGACAGCGAAAATATAGTCGATGCATTTCTCTTCGAGTCCCAGAGTGGATATTGCGTACATTATGCGAAGTCCATGGTTCTGATGCTCAGGGTCAGCGGGATTCCTGCAAGATATGCTAATGGTTATCTTCATAATAGCGAAGATACTGATGATGTAAGCAGTACAGAGGCTCATGCCTGGGCAGAGGGTTATATAGAGGGGCTCGGATGGATTCCATTTGAACCAACGGCTGCAAATAAAACGGCTGAGCAGACTGCCTGGGGACGTAAGGTTTATGCACCACGTGATGAGAATAAGCAGTCAGCGACTAATGCTACATATGAACCGAAGGATGTTCCTGATGTGGTTGACATAACTCAAAATGAGAAGAAGGTAAAGAAAGATCATTCTAAGGAGATTCTACAGTTTGCAATATATATTCTAATTATGGTACTCTTTATAGTGCTGGTGCTTGTTGTGATCAAGGTTGCAGGAATGATCAGATATTCCAGATTGTCACCTGAGGACAAGGTCAAGGAGAATATGAGCCTTATAACAGGTAGTCTGGACAAGCAGATATCATTAAACTATAAAGAGGATAGGCCGAGGATACATTCCTTATATGATTACCTGACTCTTCTTCGGGAAGAGGACAGGGGACAAATGAAGGACTTAATAGATACTTATTACAGAATCAGGTTCCGTGGAGACGAACCTGAAGATAGTTTTATAGAATATACTAGAAAAAAAGCATTAGACAGGGGAGGTAGCTATGAGATTAAACCAGTTACTGAAGTATGATGATATAGTGATCCAGTGTCATGATAATCCAGATGCCGATGCGTTATCATCAGGCTATGCATTATACTGGTATATGGAGAAGATGGGTAAGAAGCCACGCTTCATATACAGGGGTTTTAATGAGATAAAGAAGACCAATCTGAAGATCATGATTGAGAAACTTAGAATCCCTGTGAGTTATGAACCTGACTTTTCTGAAACACCGGAACTTCTTGTCAATGTGGACTGCCAGCATGGACAGAAAAATGTAACGAATACGGATTATCAGAATCTCGCGGTAATAGATCATCACCAGATATCAGGTCCGCTCCCTGAGCTTTCAGAGGTAAGAAGTAATATGGGAAGCTGTGCGACTGTAATGTGGGATATGATACGTGAGGAAGGCCTGGATGTGAATGATGATAAAGAACTTGCTACAGCTATGTACTATGGCCTTTATACTGATACCAACAGACTTACTGAGGTATCTCATCCACTGGACCGTGATATGCTGGATACGCTGGATATCTATAAGAGTCTTATAACCGAAATGAGTACCTCGAATATATCTCTTGAAGAACTCAAGATTACTGGTAAGGCTATTCTGGATTATGATTATTATGATAAATACAAATATATGGTGATCAGGGCTGATCAATGTGATCCAACCATCCTTGCAGTAATAAGTGATTTTACAATGGAGACAACAGAGGTAAATGTATGTATAGCTTACTATGTCAGCCCGGCCGAGATTAAGTTTTCCGTTAGAAGCTGTGACAAGGAAGTACATGCCAGTGAATTGGCAGCATATGTGGCAGATGGTATCGGTGGAGGTGGTGGACATCTTTATAAAGCTGGCGGTGTCATATGGCCTGATAAGATAGCTGGAATGGGAGATGTTGCTGATATTATAAAATCCCGTATGGATAGCTATTTTGAGAAATACCAGATTATCTATGCCAAGGATACAGTGCTTGATACATCTGATATGAAGCTTTATGAGAAGAAACCTCAGAAACTGGGATATGTTAAACTCACAGATATATATCCTGAAAACTCACTGGTTGAACTTCGTACTCTAGAGGGTGATATCAACGTGAAGATTAAGGAGAATATGTATCTCATGATAGGCCTTGAAGGTGAGGTTTATCCTATTACAAAGGAGAAACTGGAGAGTAGTTACAAAAAATCAGATGAACCTTATGACCGTACATTTGAATATGAGCCTAGTATATTTAATGTTGTCACAGAAGAGAGGAAAAATGTACTGAAGTATGCGAAGACGGTTATAAGTACGACGATTTCACGTATATATGCAAAGCCTCTTGATACTTACGTAAAACTCTTTACAGCATGGGATGATGAGAAGTACTATTCAGGAAATCCTGGTGACTATATAGCAGTCCGTGAGGATGATGAGCATGATATCTACATCATCAGTGGAAGGCTCTTTGATCAGCTCTACGGTAAGATTGATGATTAATACTGTACAAAAAAAGAACATATCGCAGGATATGTTCTTTTTTTGATTTTATTCATCGGATATACCATATTTGTATTTAAGTTCTTCTGAAAGCTCAGCTCCCTTAAGTATATCCTCGCCCTTCTTTACGAGATCCTGAATCGTGTAATGTTTGAAGTAACCAAGATTGATTTTTCCGGCACCGCCACTTGAATATACAAAGAATCTGTCTGATGGCCTATGTATTCCGAAACAGTTCTGGACACAGGCTGTTTCATACCAGCTGTCAAGTTCAAATACATCAACTATTTCACCCATCTTTAAGTACATGGTGTTGTTATCATAGTCGAAATCGAATTCTGCATCGTCATTGTTACTCTGGTAGCTGGACATATCGCTTTTACCCAGGAAGTTGCCGTTTTTAGAATTGTATCTATAAATGGTTCCATTATCATAAACAACTACAAGCTGCTTAGGGTCTCTCTTTTTCTTTCCTTTGCAGAATGTCAGACCTATAGGTTTTGCTCCTGCACAAGCAATCTGCATTAATGATTCGCCATTATTATTCATTACCTGAAGCACTTCGCCATTTGTGAATCCGAAGAGCTTACCATCGGAACTAACATTCATGTAGGTTGTCTCTCCCCATGCATCAGTGTGAGAGAAGGTTTTAAATTCTCCGGTCTTAGTATTTAACACATATTCTTTCTCAGCACTTACAGTTACATAGTCTGGATTTGAGAAATCCAGTCCCGATATAATTTGAATTTCATCATTGCCAGGAAGAGAGTATTCTTTCTTTTCTTTGGTTTCAGCGTTATATAATACAACTTTGCGATCAGAAGAATTTTCATCGTTATAGTACGCGATCATTCCATCATTCATCCGGCACATTTTATCTACATGTCCAAATGTTGATTTAACAAATTCGGTGGTTTCAACATTTTTACTATTCAGATCAACATCTAGAAGATTAAGTTTTGAATCTGCTCCCGATGCAATATAGAGATGATCTTCCTTTGTACCCAGGATTTTATAATCCGATGCTATAGCATCTTCAATTTGAATGTCGGATACGTCAGGTGCGTCTTTAGGGTTGATAGTTGTAAGTAAGCGATGATCATCCTCATCAAGTGAAATAAATGCAACGATACGATCGTTTGCGAAGGAATCACTTATAGTCGATCTATAGGTCGTATTAGATTCGATTTCCTTGAAATCATCATCCATTATGTCCGTGCTATAGCATATTACTTCTGATCCTCTGGATTGCTTTACGTAAATGTTTCCGTTCAATACAGCCTGATTAAGATTGTCAGTAAGAGAATCCAAAAGGACTAATGAATTATCATCATTAGCAGGATAGGCTATGCCACCTTCCCTTGTAACGAAAACAGGAATACCATCTTCATTTGTATCTGATGTATCAATTATTGAGTCATTAACATTATAGGAACGTACTATTTCACCGGTAGTTGATGTGTAAATGGTTGCAATATTACCTGAAGAATATACGAACTGTTTATTATCTTTTAATGGGAAAAATCCACTGTTTATAGCAACTTCACTGCATTCAAAATCCTGCGTCCACATTTCTGAAAGGTCAGAAGCTTTGTAACTTACTATCTGTGAACGGTCTGTTGACAGATATGACATATTTGAGTAAATACCACTGGCATTCATTCCATTTAAGCTGTAAGAACAAAGCAGAGTGTCGTTGTCTAACCAGTATAGTGTAGTGATATTATTACTAGTGCTTTCCTTAGTGACTATTTCTTCCTTGCTGCTCAGGTCCAGGATACCGACGTTATAATTTACATAGTCAGTAGTTTTATCGAAAGCAAGCTTGGTTCCATCTGGTGACACGACGAAATTTCCATATATAGGAGCAGTAAAATCATCAGGATCCTTTAATTTAATGGTATCAAGAATATCTCCTTTAGCCGGATCAATTATATTTATTTCGTTTGCTGTGAAGAGAAATACTTTGCTTGAATCAGGGCTTACGGCCAGCTCTGAGCCAACATAGTTTTCGCCATCTATCTTCCATATAGAACTTCCGTCTGAAGTATTATATGCAGCCAGAGAGTCCGTATAATTAACTATAAGTGTTTTGTTATCTGCAAAAGCAATGTTACTTGCAACATCGTGACCTGACTCTGTTGTAAGGACCTTCTCGTGAGTATGTGTATTCCATGCACATACGTTACCTATTTCATCTAAACAAGCTATGGTTCCATTATCTTCAGAAACCTTAAAATCAGAGATTCCGTTTGCCATTGTATAATTCCAAGCTGCATACACACTTCCTGTATCTTTTGTTTTATAACTCAGGGTAGCATCAGTAAGTGCTCTTACTGCCTGTGGTGTTACAGGCCTCTTATCGTTCTTGTCCTTTGGAAGGGCTGCAATGGCAAGCTGCAGGGCAGTGATACGCTGTTCGTTCTCCAGCAGATTATAGGCTTCATTCGCCAGATATCTGGAATGATTCTTCAATGCTTCATTGTAGCTCTTCTGAATCCTGGTCCTGCTGTATCCCATGTAACCTGCAAATGCAAGCATGAGAGCAAGAGCCATTGCAAATACAAATGTCATTCGTCTTACTTTATACTGGCGGCTTCTGTTCATGAGCTCATCATAGCTGCATCCCAGAAGGGCACTTGCCAGTCTTGGAATCTCTTCCTTCTTGGCTTTTCTAAGTGAAGTTCTGAAATCACATGAAAGTGGCTCCAGGTCCACATGTATGGTCTGGAGTACACCGTTATGATCATAATATGTTCTTGTATCATGGAG
Organism: uncultured Lachnospiraceae bacterium; assembly: GCA_946183625.1. Taxonomy (GTDB): domain Bacteria; phylum Bacillota; class Clostridia; order Lachnospirales; family Lachnospiraceae; genus Eubacterium_Q. The sequence goes on along the minus strand of CAMHCL010000087.1, from coordinate 591 downwards.
CAGTATGTCTGGAATTACGTCCTTAGGCTCGCCGTCAACAAGTACAGTGAGCACATGGTTTCTGTCGTGCCTTCTAAGGAAGTATTCAATCTCTCTTGGAACCCATGTAGACAGCTTAGTACTTGAAGAACATATGACTATGAGATATTCAGAATGATCAAGGGCATAGGATATCTGATCGTCCAGATTGCTGGTAATAGGAAGCTCATCCTTATCCCTGAAGATCTTATTGATCCTCTTGATACCGGTTTTCTGCTGTATCTTCTTCGGAATATGGAATCTCTCCAGCCCTTTCTCTATAGTCTCCGCAACCTTGTTGTCAGCAGGTGCGTGCTTATATGAAATAAACGCATTGAATTGAAGTGCCATCTTAAAACCCCCATTTATAAACTATTTGTATTATAATTGCAAAACTCAATGTTAGCAATTGCAAGATTTACTACACAAATGGAATTTTTTTATATATAATATATCTTGGTTTAAAATGTACTGATTGAAGGAGACATGTAATGCTAGAAGTACTACAACTTTTCGGTGGAGTAGGACTATTCCTTTTTGGAATGAGTCTTATGGGAAGTTCGTTAGAGAAAC
>CAMHCL010000086.1 GCA_946183625.1 uncultured Lachnospiraceae bacterium | reverse complement strand
CACACTGTGGAACACCAGGCATGATCTTCTGACATGCTTCTATACCAAGCAGATTTGCAGGATTGTGAAGTGGAGCAAGGTCTGAACACTCTTTTATAAGCTTTATAACCTCATCATCAACCTTAACAGTCTTGTTGAAGTACTCACCACCATGAACTACACGATGTCCAACTGCATTGATCTCCTCAAGGCTGCTGATAGCGCCATCCTCTGGATCAAGAAGTATATCTATAACCTTCTTAAGAGCAACACCATGATCAGGCATATCAAATTCCTTCTCATACTTTGTGCCAGTTTTTGAGCCGGTATACTTTACCATACCGCCTTCAATACCTATTCTCTCACAAAGTCCTTTTGCAAGTACCTTCTCACTATCTGAATCAATAAGCTGATACTTAAGAGAAGTTGAACCACAATTAATTACAAGTACCTTCATTTTATCACCTCGTTTATATTATTAATTTAAAATGTACTCATTCTGATACTACAAACTCGAAATCCTCAAACTCTTCAACGTCAGATTCCGATTCCTTTATTTCTTCAAATTCAGTCAGCACCTTAAATTCGCCGTCCTCTGAATCTGTAACAACAAGGCCTCTGCCATGCTCCTTGCTGTAATACATGGCCATATCTGCTCTTTCCAGAACCTCATTGATATCGGTTCTGAGATAAGGATATGCTGAGAGTCCGATACTGGCATCTATCTTGATAAGCTTATCCTCATACTCAATAACGCCTGTAACTATCTCATGATGGAATTCCTTCATGATCTCACACATTTCATCATGATCCACATCTGTAAGTATGAAGAGGAATTCCTCACCACCAAATCTTACAGCTGTTCCACCGTACTTCTTGGCAAATCTTCTGTCAATATCAGCGACATATTTGATAACAGCATCACCCACCAGATGGCCATATGTATCGTTTATATTCTTGAAATGGTCTATATCCAGCATGGCAACAGCTATTGAACCATCCTCTTCAAATACTCTTCTGAGAAGTATCTTGTAGAATTCATTGAAGTAGATACGGTTATATATACCTGTAAGACCATCCTTTTTGGCCATATCTTCCGTAAGTATGTAAAGTCTGGTAGAAATAAGGGCTGATGTAAAGTCCACCACTGATGTCTCATAGAAAGCATAACCATTCTCAAAGAAATTGTAATGCTTGGATGCAACTATCATTACACCATAGAGATTATCATTTTCATATACAGGAAATGCGACCTGATTAACTATACCATTTACTTTGATCAGGTCATATTTATAATCATTATTTTCACATAATACAAGAGGCTCTGAAAAATCTCCTGACTTGATTATATTGAAGACCTTTATGATCTCCTCTCTCTTGATAGAGTTATATAGAGGAGCATTTATATTATTCTCCCTGAACATGATCCTTATAAGAGGATCCTCATTCATATATACATCCTCGTCCAGAAAGAGAACACAATACTCAGCTTCCTTGATATTGATAACATTTCTAAGCATTACTGCTGCATTATCAGGAATGCTTCGAGAACTGAAGAAAGTCTTCATAACCTCAAGAAGTGAATTATTCTCCTTGTTCATCATCTCCAGGTTATCATTAGCCTTAGTAAGCTGTATCTTCTGGTAATTGATCGCGTTGTTGACCCTCTCAACCTTCTCACGCAGGTCATTCAGCTTTTCATTATCCTTGATGATATCCTCATTCTTGAACAGCTCATCGTTATATTTCGCATTGAAATATCTTACACTGCTTTCATAGAAGTATCTGATCAGATAAACACTGACAAGGATCAGAACTATGAGAACCATATAAAGAACAGCCAATGCACTGCTGATCTTAAAGCCTTCTGATATGAACAGTCCTATCAGATAGATCATTGAAAGAAGTGCTGCTTTAAAAAAGCTTTCCTGAGAATTAAATGGATTGCTAAAGATAACATCTTCAGCCAGAATAATGACGAAAAAGCATGTAAGAACGGTTACATACAGATTATCATAATGACATAGCAGATTACCTGCAGATAATACAGTCACGTAAACAAAATCACGGACAGAAAACGTTATGTACCACCCTTTAAAGCTGCCATCATCCTTCTGTTCTTTAAAGAGCATCTCATCAAATATGAAAAAGCCAATAAAACTTAAAGAGTAATATATAACAAAATTAGAGCCTGATGTTGTATTTGAGACATAAGCTAAAATAGTTACAAATAACAGCAAACCATACAGAACTCTATGAAATTGTCTGGAATATGCAATTATCTTAAGCTTATAATCTAAAGGCATAATAACATATACTCCCCCACAATAATCACTCTTTACATTTTAACACAGCCACTATCTATTCTCAATGATTTTAAACACCCCTGACACTTCCCTGGCTATATCTTCACGCCCACCGGAATTATCAATTGTAATATCTGAATTATCCCTGTAAAAATCCTCATCTGGCTGATTATTAATAAAGCTCAGAGCTTTATCATAGTCATATCCCCTATTTGCCATGATACGTTCTATACGAACCTTCCGGGTAACCGATACATTTAACATATAGTCACATATATCCTTATATCCATCCTGAATCAGAAGGGCCGCCTCTATCACATAATAGGTAAAATGTGCTTCTTCCCGCACCCTTTCTATATCAGTCACAATGAACTTCTTAACCTCGGGATGTATGAGATTATTGAGCCATTCCAGTGCCTCAGGAGCATTCATGACCACCCGTCTGAGGGAGTCCCTGTCAATCTCTCCGTCTTCCCGAAGTATCTGGGTACCAAAATGCTCTACTATGCAGTCATATACATGCCGACCCTTCTTCTCCATATCAGCAGCTATCTTGTCTGCCTCAACACAGTAAGCATTGTAGTCATTCCTTATGATATCAAGAACGGTGGATTTGCCGGTTCCGATACCTCCAGTAAGCCCAATGACAGTTAACGATTTATTGCTATTTTGCATCATATAATGAATCCCCTGTATGCATATCGATATATAATGGCACCTTCATATCAGCGGCATGCACCATATTCTCTTCCAGAATCTTCTTAATCTCCTCAAGCTCAGGCTTATATACCTCGATCAGGAGTTCATCGTGTATCTGAAGTATAAGTCTCGACTTGTAATTGCCATTCTTCAGAGCCTTATACACATTTATCATCGCTATCTTGATTATGTCCGCAGCCGTACCCTGAATAGGTGAATTCATTGCAACACGTTCACCAAAGCTTCTCTGCATGAAATTGCTGCTCTTTAGTTCCGGTATAGGTCTTATACGGTTATAAACAGTCTTTACATAGCCCATATCCTTGGCAGATGCGATCTGTTCATCCAGGAAGGTCTTAACACCGCTGTATGTCTCAAGATATTTTTCCTTATACTGCTTTGCCTCCTTGTTGCTGATTCCCAGATCTTCACCTAGACCAAACGCACTGATACCATAAATGATACCGAAATTAACAGCCTTAGCCTTGCGTCTCAGATCAGGAGTCACATCTTCTATGGCAACATCAAACACCTGTGAAGCCGTAATAGCATGTATATCCTTATCAGAATTAAAAGCCTCTATAAGAGCCTCATCTCCTGACATGGAAGCCATAACTCTGAGCTCTATCTGGGAATAATCCGCATCCAGATAGATATAGCCATCATCAGGCGTAAATACCCTTCTGATCTCCTTTCCAAGAGAAGTTCTGGTTGGCAGATTCTGCAGATTCGGCTCTGTAGAACTGATCCTGCCCGTCGCAGTTACCGTCTGGTTAAATGTACTATGTATCCTTCTGTCTGCTCCTATATGCTGGGAAAGTCCCTCCACATATGTAGATACAAGCTTGGTAAGCTGTCTGTATTCGAGAATAGCAGGAATGATCTCATGATCACCACGTATTTTCTCCAGAACATCAGCACTGGTGGAATAACCGCTTTTAGTCTTCTTGCCACCCTTTAACTCCATTTTCTCGAAAAGTATAACTCCCAGCTGCTTAGGAGAATTTATGTTGAATTCTTCGCCGGCCAGTTCATAGATATGAGTCTTCAGCTCTTCTATACGTCCATTTAACTCATCTCCAAAGCTCATGAGCGCACTTCTGTCAGCGCCGACACCATAGCGCTCCATATCATGAAGCACGAAGATAAGCGGATGCTCAATCTCATTATAAAGCTTAAATTCATCCATATCCTGAAGCTTCTTCAGGATCACCGGATATACCACATCAAGAATATACGCATTATATCCAATCCATTCACGGAAATTCTCCTCGGCAAAGGAGAATATAGTTATCTCATTTTTACCGATGAGTTCCTTCTCAGTCTTCAGTTCTGCATTCAAGAATTTCAGTGCAAGCTGATCATAGGAATAGCTGTTGGCAAGAGGATCCACAAGATAAGCCATTATGGATACATCTACAGCCTTGCTGTCCATATCCATGTCAAATGTATCGATGACCCTCTTTACATCCTCAAAGCATATAGTTTTTCCAGATTTAAGTATATCCTTGTAAATCGAAGGATTTGTGTCAGTAGTTATATATACATGACCATCAACAGAAACAGCTGCCCCTGACATGATACCATCAATATAGACAGGGAAAAGTCCCACATGATCAGAAACAGATTTATTCACAATGGTTTTTATCTCATCGATTCCTGCATCAGTTATATCAAGTGTTATCTCCTGCTTTGTTTCCGGTTCATCTCCCAGTTTCTTAAGCACGCTATTAAGCTGAAGACTTCTCAGCTTATCCTTTGCCTTGTCGGAAGAAATATCGGCATACGATACATTTACCGAATTAACATCTACAGGAAGGTCGCAGTCCAGCTTGATGGTTGCCAGATCACGTGAGAAAAGAGCCTGCTCTCTATATTCATCCAGATTTGCTCTGGCCTTGTCAGGCTTTATCTCATCTATATGCGTAATTGCTGCTTCGATGGAATGATATTCAGAAATGATCTTAGAAGCCGTTTTAGGGCCTATTCCAGGCACACCGGGGATATTGTCAGAAGTATCACCCATGAGGCCTTTCATCTCAATGAATTCTTTAGGAGTAACACCATAGAGGTCGAACACATCCTTGCTATGATAATCTTCTATGGTTGTCTTGCCAGCCTTAGTCTTCGGTATCCTTACAAGCACACGTTCCGTAGCCAGCTGCAGAAGGTCTCTGTCACCCGAAAGAATGGTGACATCCATTCCTTCCTTATCTCCAAGCACAGAATAAGAACCGATGATATCATCAGCCTCAATTCCGCCCTGCTCAACACAGGTTATATTCATGGATGAAAGGATGTCCTTGATAACAGGAAACTGTTCTCTAAGTTCATCATCCATGCCATGTCTTGTACCCTTATATTCACTATACATCAAATGTCTGAAGGTAGGCTGATGTACGTCAAATGCAACGACTATATGTGTAGGCTGTTCCTCCTCATATATTCTGAAAAATATGTTCATAAATCCCAGAATCGCATTTGTATGAAGGCCTTCACTGTTAGTCAGATCCTTAGGGAGTGCGAAATACCCCCTGTTCATAATACTGTTACCATCAATCAGTAGTAATTTCGCCATTTAATATACACTCGCCTATTTCAGAAATTCTTTCATTGTCTTCCATGAGTTGATTATAACTCTTCACACGATCAAAAAATGTAATCTCATCCTCAACCTGAAGGAGTTCACTATTCAGGTACCTGTCTTCATGAGTAAGTTTCAGTTTATCCTGAAAACTATCCTGAAAATATGTCTCCCCCTGATTACTCAATTTCGTAGCCTGTTCAAATCTATATACTCTGGCAAGACTGCTGGCATATAGAACACCAGCTATAAGCACAATTCCAACCACAACAAAAGAAAAGGCAGAAAACTTAATACTCTTTCTTCTGCTGACCTTACTTCCCAATCTGCTCAGATCACCATCAAGTGATTTACCAAAATCCCTGCATATGGATTCATTATTATCCAGCTGTCTCATACCAACTATAAGAGTATAGTATATCTGAAGCTCTTCTTTACAAGCAGGGCAATTTTTCATATGAACATAAAAATCGCCCTGCTTATCATCAGGTATCTTGCCTTCAATAAAGGGAACTATATAAGATTGTGCCTCTAAATGTTCCATATATTAACTCCGTAAAAAGACCATCATTACGATGGCCTTTTACATTTATTAGATTTATAAGTCGAAAAGACTTCCTGCTATTGATCCAGCAACACCCTGTGAAGTTGTTTGCTGTGTCTCAGGTCCATTAGTTGTTGACATATAAGGAGCATTCTGCATTGTAGGAGCCATAAGGATCTTACCAGAACCTCTATATACATTTACAAAGCCTTCACCAGTTGCTGCAGAACTAAATGCACCACCTGTGATAGTCTCAACTGTAAACTGAAGTGAACTTGACCATGCAATAGCCATATTTCC
>CAMHCL010000085.1 GCA_946183625.1 uncultured Lachnospiraceae bacterium | reverse complement strand
GATAGTCGAAAAGAAGAAGAATAGTTGCTTAAAAAAAAGCTTTATGTTATTATGTTGTTTGCGTTTTGAAACCCAAAGTTTTTATGCGTATAGGCATAGATATAAAAAATTGAATGGAGGATTTCTCTTATGGCAAAAAAAGTCGTTTTAGCTGGTGCATGTCGTACTGCAATTGGTACAATGGGTGGTTCACTTAGTACTACACCTGTTGTTGACCTTGGAGCAATAGTAATCAAGGAGGCTCTTAATAGAGCTGGAGTTCCTGCTGATCAGGTTGATCATGTATATATGGGTTGTGTAATCCAGGCAGGTCAGGGACAGAATGTTGCTCGTCAGTCATCTATTAAAGCAGGAATTCCTGTAGAGACACCTGCAGTAACTATCAATGTTGTATGTGGATCAGGTCTTAATGCTGTAAATATGGCAGCTCAGATGATCCAGGCAGGAGATGCTGATATAGTTGTTGCTGGTGGTATGGAGAACATGTCAATGGCTCCATTTGCACTTCCAAACGGACGTTATGGTTATAGAATGACATGGCCATCAAATAGCCAGGGTGCACTTGTTGATACAATGGTTAAGGATGCACTTTGGGATGCATTTAACGACTACCATATGATCAAGACTGCTGATAACGTAGCTGAGCAGTGGGGACTTACAAGAGAAGAACTTGATGAGTTTGCTGCTAATTCTCAGCAGAAATGTGAGAAGGCTATGGCAGAAGGCGCTTTCAAGAGAGAAATCGTTCCTGTAGAGATAAAGAAGAAGAAGGAAACAGTTTTATTTGATACAGATGAGAATCCACGTGCAGGTATTACTGCAGAGGGTCTCGGACGTATGAGAGCAATTAATCCTGGTGGATATGTAACAGCAGGTAATGCTTCAGGTATCAATGATGGAGCAGCTGCTATTGTTGTTATGTCTGCTGAAAAGGCTGAGGAATTAGGTGTTAAGCCTATGGCTACATTTGTTGGTGGCGCTCTTGCAGGTGTTGCTCCTGAAATCATGGGTGTTGGACCTGTTGCTGCTACAAAGAAGGTTATGGCTAAGACTGGCTATAAGATTGAAGACTTTGATGTTATCGAGGCAAATGAGGCTTTTGCTGCACAGTCAGTTGCTGTTGGTAAGGATCTTGGAATAGATGTAGAGAAGCAGCTTAATCCACGTGGTGGTGCTATCGCTCTTGGACATCCTGTTGGTGCCAGCGGATGCCGTATTCTTGTTACTCTTCTTCATGAGATGGAAGATATGGATCTCAAGAAGGGTCTTGCAACACTTTGTATCGGTGGCGGAATGGGTTGCGCTACAATAGTTGAACGCGATTAAGGAGATAATAATGGCTGAATTCGTAACATATGAGCAGGATGGATTTGTGGGTGTTATAACAATTAACAGACCACAGGCTCTCAATGCTCTTAATTCACAGGTTTTAGATGAATTAAAGGAAACATTTGACTCTGTAAATCTTGATGAGACTCGTGCTCTTATTCTTACAGGAGCAGGAGAAAAATCATTTGTAGCAGGAGCTGATATAGGAGAGATGTCTTCACTTACTAAGGCTGAAGGTGAGGCCTTCGGTAAGAAGGGTAACGATATCTTTAGAATGATTGAGACTTTCCCTATTCCTGTTATAGCTGCAGTAAATGGATTTGCCCTCGGTGGAGGTTGCGAGATATCCATGAGCTGTGATATTAGAATATGTTCAGAAAATGCAATATTTGGTCAGCCTGAGGTCGGACTCGGAATCACACCTGGTTTTGGTGGAACTCAGAGACTTGCTCGTATAGTTGGCGTAGGTATCGCTAAGCAGCTTATCTATACTGCTCGCAATATCAAGGCGGAGCAGGCTAAGGCTATTGGCCTTGTAAATGATGTTTATCCACAGGAAGAGCTGCTTGATCAGGCTAAGAAGCTTGCAAGCATTATTGCTGCAAATGCTCCGATAGCTGTTCGTAATTGTAAGAAAGCCATCAATGATGGACTGGATGCAACAATGGATGATGCAATTGTAATAGAAGAAAAACTATTTGGTGATTGCTTCGAGACAGAAGATCAGAAGGCAGCTATGGCTAACTTCCTTGAAAAGGATAAGGAGAAGAAGCTTAAGGTTGTACCTTTCCAGAACAAATAAGTAAGTTAACAAAGAATCTAAAATTGTAATCATAGAAGGAGAATTAATATGAAGGTTGGCGTAATAGGCGCAGGAACAATGGGACAGGGCATTGCTAAGGCTTTTGCTCAGGTTGATGGATATGAAGTAGCTCTTTGCGATATCAAGGCTGAGTTTGCTGAAGGTGGTAAGGATAAGATTGCCAAGGGGTATGCTCGTCTTGTTCAGAAAGAGAAGATGACACAGGAAGCTGTTGATGCTATTCTTGCTAAGATTACTCCAGGACTTAAGGAAGACTTATGTGCTGATTGTGATCTTATTGTTGAGGCAGCTTTTGAAAATATGGAAGTAAAGAAGACTACATTTGCTGAGCTTGATAAGATTTGCAAGCCTGAATGTATCTTCGCATCAAATACATCAAGTCTTTCAATCACAGAGATTGGAAACGGACTTAATCGTCCAATGGTAGGAATGCATTTCTTCAATCCTGCTGACAGAATGAAGCTTGTTGAGGTTATTGCCGGTGTTAATACACCTGCTGAAACAGTTGATACTATCGTAAAGCTTGCTGAGGCTATTGGAAAGACTCCTGTACAGGTTAATGAAGCTGCAGGTTTCGTTGTAAACAGAATTCTTATTCCAATGATCAATGAGGCTGCTTTCATTAAGATGGAAGGTGTTTCAGACATAGCAGGTATCGATTCTGCTATGAAGCTTGGTGCTAATCATCCTATGGGACCGCTTGAACTTGGCGATTTTGTAGGTCTTGATATATGTCTTGCAATCATGGACGTTCTTTATGAAGAGACTGGTGACAGCAAGTATCGTGCATGTCCACTTCTTCGTAAAATGGTTCGTGGTGGTAATCTTGGTGTTAAGACAGGTCGTGGTTTCTATAAGTACAATGAAGACCGCACAAAGACACCTGTTGATGCACTGTAAGTTTACATAATATCCGATTTTGGAGGAATGATCATGGATTTCACATTTGATAAGAAGCATGAGATGGCCCAGGAACTCTTTAGGAATTTTGCTGAGAATGAAGTTAAGCCACTTGCTATGGAGATTGACGAGGAACATAGATTTCCTAGTGAAACTGTAGAGAAGATGGCTAAGGCAGGATTTATGGGAATTCCTGTACCAAAGGAATATGGTGGTCAGGGATGTGATGTTCTCACATATATTATGGCTGTTGAAGAAATGGCTAAGGTATGTGCTACAACATCTGTTATCCTTTCAGCTCATACTTCACTCTGTATTGACCCAATAATGACATATGGTACACCTGCTCAGAAGGAAAAGTATGTGGCAGATCTTGCATCTGGTAGAAAGCTTGGTGCATTTGCTCTTACTGAGCCAGGAGCTGGTACAGATGCTCAGATGCAGCAGACAAAAGCTGTACTTGATGGGGATGAATGGGTACTTAATGGTTCTAAATGCTTTATCACAAATGGTAAGGTAGCTGATGTATATATCGTTATTGCAGTTACTGGTGTTGTTGAAAAGCGTGGACGTAAGATGAAGGAAATATCAGCATTTATTGTTGATAAGGGTACTCCTGGATTCTCATTTGGTACAAAAGAGAATAAGATGGGAATCTGTGGTTCTTCTACATATGAGCTCATATTTGAAGATGCTCGTATTCCAAAAGATGCATTACTTGGTGCACAGGGTAAGGGCTTCGGTATTGCCATGCATACACTTGATGGTGGTCGTATAGGTATAGCTGCTCAGGCACTTGGTATAGCTGAAGGTGCTTTAGAGAGAACAATTGCTTATACAAAAGAGAGAAAGCAGTTTGGTCGTTCAATCTCACAGTTCCAGAATACACAGTTCCAGCTTGCAGATATGGCTACTAAGGTAGAGGCTGCTAAGATGCTGGTTTATAAGGCTGCTATGAAGAAGCAGGAATTCGCTGACGGAGCTAAGGTTTCTTACAGTGTTGAAGCTGCTATGGCTAAGCTTTATGCTGCTGAAGTTGCAATGGAAGTAACAACAAAGGCAGTTCAGCTTCATGGTGGTTATGGATACATCAAGGAATACGAGATAGAGCGTATGATGCGTGATGCAAAAATAACAGAAATATATGAGGGAACCAGCGAAGTACAGCGTATGGTTATCTCAGGTAATATATTAGCGTAAGGAGGGTACAGGCGTGAAGATTGTTGTTTGTGTAAAACAGGTACCTGATACTAAAGCAGGAGTTAAGTTTAAGCCGGATGGTACTCTCGATAGAAATGCAATGAAGTCAATCATGAATCCTGATGATAAGGCAGGTTTAGAGGCTGCTCTTCGTATCAAGGATGAAATGGGTGCAGAGGTTACAGTTGTAACAATGGGTCTTCCTAAGGCAGAGGATGTACTTAGAGAAGCAATCGCAATGGGAGCTGATAAGGCAGTGCTTGTAACAGATAGAAGACTTGCCGGTGCTGATACATGGGCTACATCCCAGACAATCGCTGCAGCTATAAGAAAGCTCGATTATGATCTTATTATCACAGGCCGTCAGGCTATCGATGGTGATACAGCACAGGTTGGACCTCAGATTTCAGAACATTTAGGACTTCCTCTTATATCTTATGCTGAAGAGCTTAAGATTGAGGGTGATTCAGTAATAGTTAAGAGACAGTATGATGACAGACATCATATACTTAAAGCTAAGATGCCTTGTCTTATTACAGCTCTTTCAGAGCTTAATACTCCAAGATATATGACACCAGGTGGAATATTCGATGCATTTGACCAGGAGATAACTGTATGGGATAGAGATGCACTTGATACACTTGATGATAGCAATATGGGACTGAAAGGTTCTCCTACACAGATTGCAAAGGCTTCCGACAAGGTAGCTAAGGGTGCCGGTGAGAAGGTTGCTCCGGAATCTGCTAGTGAAGCTGCTGATTATATCATTCAGAAGCTTGCAGAGAAATTTGTAATCTAATAGTTTTGTAGTAAATGTTTTATGGATTTTATCATTGATTGAAACAGGAGGACTTAAAAATGTCTTTAGAAGAATATAAGGGTGTGTATGTATTTGCTCAGCAGATAGATAATCATATTACTGAGATAACATACGAACTCATGGGAAAGGCTATAGAGCTTGCGAAGGACCTTGATACTGAGGTTGTTGCAGTTCTCTGTGGTTCTGAAATTGAGAATAAAGTGTTCCATCTTAAGGAACATGGTGCTGACAAGATAATTCTTATTGATGATCCTGAACTTAAAGAGTATAGGACAGAGCCTTATGCTCATGCACTGTCAGAGGTTATTAATAAATTCAAGCCAGATGTATTTCTTATCGGTGCTACAGCTATTGGTAGAGATCTTGCTCCTCGTGTATGTGCAAGAGTTCATACAGGACTTACAGCTGACTGTACTTCACTTGAAATTGGTGATTTTCCACTTAATCCAATTCCTGGAAAAGAAGATGAGCAGAAGCATAATCAGCTTCTTATGACAAGACCTGCATTTGGTGGAAATACAATTGCTACAATTGCATGTCCTGATTTCAGACCTCAGATGGCTACAGTAAGACCTGGTGTTATGACCAGATCCCCTAAGCTTGTTGGAAGAGAATGTGAAGTTATAGAATTCAATCCTGGATTTACACCTGATGAAAAATACGTTGAGATTCTTGATGTTATCAAGAGTGTTTCTGAGACAGTTGATATTCAGAAGGCTAAGATTCTTGTAGCTGGTGGACGTGGAGTTGGTTCTGCTGAGAACTTCCAGCTTCTTAGAGATCTTGCTGATGCATTAGGTGGAGAAGTTGCATGTTCACGTGCTGCTGTAGATAATGGCTGGCTTCCTAAGGAACTTCAGGTTGGACAGACTGGTAAGACAGTTCGCCCTACAGTATACTTTGCAATAGGTATATCTGGTGCTATCCAGCATACAGCAGGCATGGAAGAGTCAGAAATAATCGTAGCTATCAATAAGGACGAATCTGCTCCAATATTTGATGTTGCTGATTATGGTATAGTTGGTGATCTCAATAAGATAGTTCCACTTATTACAGAAGGAATTAAGGCTCGTAATGAAATAGAGGAGTAATATCTTTCTTCGTTATAGCTATATTTAAGTAAAATGTACTTTTAAAGGATTTGGTTTATACCAAATCCTTTTTTTCTTTAAATGAATGCCATATTGTTATATAATAAAAATGTTGCAATATGATTTTAATATATGATTATATTATCTTTATTTTATTATTTACTGAGAAGGAGATAGTATTATATGGATCCAAGAAGCAGTGATAGACAGAAGACTACTACTGGGAATTCCAAGGGAGTACATAAACGTGGAGATGGTCTTAATACTGGTGGCCCTGTAGGTCGTCAGGACGCCTATGCTGGAAGACA
>CAMHCL010000084.1 GCA_946183625.1 uncultured Lachnospiraceae bacterium | reverse complement strand
AACGATGATTTGATATTAATTTCATAGTTCCGTAGTACCACTGTAGTACCAGAGCCTAAAAAAATAACTCGCAGTTGCCCTAAAATAGGGCTTCTGCGAGTTTCTAGCGTCTATTCATATTCCACCGTGGCTGGAGGCTTAGGTGTATAGTCGAACAGGACTCTGTTGATGCCTGGAACTTCTGTGATGATACGGTTTACGAGATGGTCGATCAGTTCATCCGACAGGTGTTCTACTGTTACTTCCATTACGTCGGTTGTGTTGATGGCACGGATGATGCATGGCCAATCGAAGGTTCTTTTTCCATCTTTTACTCCGGTTGATTTGAAGTCTGGAACTACTGTAAAGTACTGCCATACTTTTCCTTCAAGGCCATTCTTTGCGAATTCTTCTCTGAGGATTGCATCGGATTCACGTACAGCTTCGAGTCTGTCCCTTGTGATAGCGCCTGGGCATCTTACGCCTAGTCCCGGTCCTGGGAATGGCTGACGATATACCATGTTATCTGGAAGTCCAAGAGCTTTACCTACAACACGAACTTCGTCCTTGAAAAGTATTCTTACCGGCTCTACCAGTTCGAAGTTCATATCCTCTGGCAGACCACCTGCATTGTGATGTGCTTTGATTCCAGCATCACTCTCGAGGATATCAGGCCAGATTGTACCCTGTGCAAGGAACTCAATTCCATCCTGCTTTCTTGCTTCTTCAGCAAATACCTCTATAAACTCACCACCGATTATCTTTCTCTTTTGTTCTGGATCTGTAACTCCTGCCAGCTTATCCAGAAAACGGTCTGTGGCATCTACATAGACAAGATTTGCATTCATCTCGTCTCTAAACACATTGATAACCTGTTCTGGTTCACCCTTTCTGAGAAGTCCATGATTTACATGCACACATACCAGTTGCTGACCTACAGCCTTGATAAGCAGTGCTGCAACAACTGATGAATCAACTCCTCCTGAAAGTGCCAGAAGAACTTTCTTATCTCCAATCTGTGCTTTCATCTTTGCAATCTGATCTTCGATAAATGCATTCGCAAGTTCTGGCGTAGTTATACGTTCCATTGACTCAGGTCTTGACTCTAACATTTGTATATCCTCCTTATTTATTATCATATTTCATTATTCTATATTCTTTTTCTTGTTTTTACCACTTTTTTCAACAACTTCCTGCCCTGGTTCCTCGTCTGCCTCTCCATCCAAAACTTGACTTTCAACCGGTTCGCTTTGCTTTTCTTCAATCACTCTCTTCTTATAATCATCTCTAATCAACTGATACGCTGTTGCAGCAATAGGAACTGCACAAAGCATACCAGCCACTCCGAAGAGACTACCACCTATGGTAATGGCTGCCAGAACCCAAATACTTGGAAGATTTACATTTTCACCAACAACCTTAGGATAGATAAGATTGTTATCAATTTGTTGAAGAACAAGCAGATATATTATAAAAATCAACGCCTTGACAGGTGACACAGTAAAGATAATAAACGCTGATATGACTATACCCAAGAATGCACCAACAACTGGTATAAGTGCCGTTACAGCCACGATAACTCCGCTGAGTACAGGATACGGTAATCTAAGTATCCACATTCCAAGACCACAAAGTGTTCCGAGTATAGTTGCATCTGTCACCTGGGCAACTATGTAGTTATGCATGTTGGTATTTAAAATCCCAAAGAATTTTAATATCTTATCTCCGCGATATACATATACTCTGATAAGCTCTCTGAACTGCGTCTTCAAATGTTCCTTATCCAGTAGGATATAAACAGAAAAAACTAAACCGATGAAAACCGATGCGAATCCGCTGACAATACTAGATAGAGAGGCAGCCAATGATGAAAATGTACCGCTTGCACCATTTAATAAGAATCCGCCGACCTTCTCTATGATTCCTGACATATCCTTACCCTTAGGCATCATTTCAAGAACCTTTGCGGCATATATTCCAAATCGCTCGTCTTTCGACAAAACTGCAAGCATTTCATCTGCCCTATTAATTGCAGAAGTCATAACCGTTATAAGACTTTTTACGAACTGTGGTCCAACAGCCACTATAATCACAGTTATTACCGCAATGATAGTAATATAAGCTAATATGACACATATAGCTCTCCGAAGCTTTCCCTCTTTCTTGAAAGCTTTATAATAGACCTTTTCATATACCTTCATCAGAATATTTACTATATAAGCAATACCAAATCCAACAAAAAGCGACATTCCAGCTTTGATACAAAGTCGCGCAAGTCCTACCAGATCATCCCAATAATGGAACAGCAAAAACAGAACCAATATAATAAATGCAAAAGGCACATATTTCT
The DNA here is from genome assembly GCA_946183625.1 of uncultured Lachnospiraceae bacterium. Taxonomy (GTDB): domain Bacteria; phylum Bacillota; class Clostridia; order Lachnospirales; family Lachnospiraceae; genus Eubacterium_Q. The sequence continues at coordinate 4,307 of CAMHCL010000084.1, read as the reverse complement.
TTATTGTTTTTCTAAAATCACTCATTTTACCCTCTATACCACTTACGCTTTCGAGCATATAAATCTTAAGTTACTCTGTAATAATAACATTAAAAAGCAAAATGTGCCACTTATTGATTCTTTATTGAAATCAGCATATCCTTATAATTATCAAAATCCATGTACCTGCTTGAAGCAATATAGTCTATCAATTCATTAGTATTCATATCACTACCCCCCATCAATGCCAAAAACAGCTCGTTTTACCAAGTTTTTATCTTCGTAAAACGAGCTATGAATATATTATATCTTTTTCCATAATCTTTTCTACATATATTATACAATTTTAATGTGAAAATATAGACAAAAAAATAATGCCGGTATGGTTACAACCGACATTATTTTTATAAATATCTTAAATTAAACTACTATTCAGCATCTGACTCTGAAGCATCGTCTCCAGAAGTATCTGCATCAAGGTACTCTGCTGAGAGGCTTGAGATTGTGCCATCATCAAGCATCTTCTGGATTGAAGCGTTGATCTGGTCAAGAAGTTCTGTGTTGCCCTTCTTAACTGCGATTCCGTACTCTTCTGCCTCGAATGCTGTTGAATCTTCAACGATCTTCAGACCTGCGTTGTCGCCTACGTACTTCTCAGCTGTTGCTGAGTCGATAACTACGACGTCACATTTGCCATTAACCAGCTCAAGGATTGCTTCTGAACCCTTCTTGAATGCTTCATAATCGTAACCCATATCCTTTACACATGTCTCGCCTGTGTAACCCTGGATTACTACGATCTTCTTACCTTCCATGTCAGCAGCCTTTGTTATATCTGAATCCTGCTTAACGATCATAACCTGTGTAGCTGTGTAGTAAGGGATTGAGAAATCAACTGCTTCTTTTCTCTCGTCTGAGATTGTCATACCAGCGATAACTGCATCAACCTGACCATTCTGAAGCGCAAGAAGGAGTGAATCGAACTCCATGTTATTGATCTCAGCTGTCTTGCCCTGCTCCTCAGCGATCTGCTTTGCGATTGCGATATCGATACCATCGAACTCACCGATTGTACCATTGCTTGTTACATATTCAAATGGTGGGAACTCAGCATTTGTACCGAATACGATCTTGCCGCTTCCGCTTGAAGTATTGCTGCTAGCCTCTTCCTTATCCTTGCTTCCGCATGCGCCAAGTGAAAGAGCCATTGCGAGAGCCATTGCTACTACGAGTAACTTCTTAAACTTTTTCATTTCATAATCTCCTCTTCTTTATATAAGCCCAGTAGTAAAATGTACTGGTGCAAATTACATTTTACAATTCTACAGAACCTTGCTCAGGAAGCTTCTCGTCCTGTCGTTCTGCGGATTCTCAAATATATCCTTCGGAGTTCCCTGCTCTACGATCTGGCCTTCATCCATGAACAGTATCCTGCTACCAACCTCACGGGCAAATCCCATCTCGTGGGTAACCACAATCATTGTCATACCGCTTTTTGCCAGATTCTTCATTACATCCAGAACCTCACCAACCATTTCAGGGTCAAGCGCCGAAGTAGGCTCATCGAAAAGCATTATCTCCGGATTCATTGCAAGAGATCGCGCGATTGCGATTCTCTGCTGCTGTCCACCCGAGAGCTGCTTAGGATAAACCTCAGCCTTATCAGCCAGTCCTACTATCTTCAGAAGCTCGTCGGCCTTTGCATTTGCCTCAACCTTCGTCATCTTCTTCAGTTTGACAGGCGCCAGAGTTATATTCTTACGCACAGTAAGATGTGGGAACAGGTTGAAATGTTGGAAAACCATTCCCATCTTTTCTCTCACGTGGTTCTTGTTCACGCCATGAGCAGTTATCTCCTGACCGTCAATGAAGATCTGCCCGGAATCCGCCTTCTCAAGCAGGTTGATGCAGCGTAAAAATGTACTCTTTCCGGAACCTGACGGGCCGATAACAACAATAACCTCACCGGCTTCAACTTCCACGTCAACGCCCTTCAGAACCTCTATTCCATTAAAGCTTTTATGAAGATCTACAACCTTGATCATTTCATATCACTTCCTATTCTAATATACCAACCGGACTCTATACACATCACCCGGATACTATCTCTTGTCTGACTTACGAAGCCTCTTCTCAATTAATCCAAGGCCAATAGTAAGAATCTTGATCAATACAAAATATATAATAGCTGTCGCGATCAGCGGCATGAATGCTTCGTAGGTTGCACTCTTTATGAAGTCGCCGGCCTTCTGGATATCAACAAGACCTACGTAACCTACAATGGCTGTCTCCTTGATCAGAGTTATGAACTCATTACACATGGCCGGGAATATATTCTTGAAGGCCTGTGGAATGATGATCGACGCCATGGTCTGACTCTTGCTGAGTCCCAGTGAACGTCCCGCCTCAGTCTGACCCTTATCTATAGAAAGGATTCCCGCACGGATGATCTCAGACACATAAGCACCAGAGTTAATGGAAAATGCGATAGCTGCGATGATCCATTTCTCCCAATTGACAGTGGCAAACACAACGAAATAAATGATCATCAGCTGTGTAACCGACGGCGTACCACGGATAACGTCAGTATAAATCTTACCGATTATATTAAGGAATTTGTGCTTCGACAGGTTACACTCTGCGATGATAAAACCGATGATGAGACCCATAAATGCCGCAAGAAGAGAAACCTTGATGGTAACTCCGATACCATCGAAGAGCAGCAGATATCTGTCATCTCTTATAAAACATTTTTCAAATGTTTCGGCTATTTCCGCATACCACGAACTGGCAAGAATCATTTCTAATCTCTCCATTTAAATGATAATCAAACGACGGCATTTTAATAGCCGTCGCTTGATTGATAATTATACAATTATTATGAATATTTGTCTATATTAATGTATATTATTCGTTGCTTATGCTTCCTGATTTTCAGCCTTTGCTGACTTATCTCTGACCAAGACGTTACAGATTATCAGCGCAACCACATACAGCACAGAAGTAGCTATAAGCAGGAACTTGTAATTCTGGTTTGTATTCTTCAATATGATCTCGGACAGATTGTTGCCTGTAATTCCTGCGAAGGCCCACGCAGAAAGGGCGATTCCGTGAATCTTGGAGATACTCTCCATGCCGAATCTGGAAGACAGAAGTGCAGGCAGAGTTGAGAATCCGCCACCGTATCCCAGGTTAACGATCATCAGAAGTGCTATGATGAGTATCTTATATATAGAAGGAACTGAGCTTAATACCAGAGTTACCAGCGATATTCCGAAGCAGCTGGTGAAAATGATCTGGTAGATCGTGCTTCTGTCCTTCAGTTTATCAGAGATAGTGGAATAACCTATACGTCCCAGAGCGTTGCAGGCAGCCGTTATTGATGGCACCAGGCTGATAATAAATGCAGCTGTATATACGCTTCCGAGGATCTGCTTCTCATAGGTTATAAGCATCAGTCCACAATGGATATTCAGGAAGAACATAAGCCAGATACCTACGAAAACCTTGTTCTTGAACATTGACATAGGCTTAAAGTCGCTGTTGACCTGTGCATCCTCAACCCATCCCTCAGGTTTCTTGAGAAGTATATGTCCCAGGAACATCATGCAGAAATACACTGCACCAAGGATGTAGAACATACCTGAGATTCCAACCTTCTTCTGAAGCAGTTCCATGATAGGAGTCGCGATAGCCTTCGCCAGTCCGAAGCCCATGATGGAAATACCAGTTGCAAGGCCCTTCTGCTCCGAGAACCAAAGCATCAGTGTCTTAACCGGCGTCAGATAGCCGACACCCAGTCCGATACCCATTATGCATCCGTAGAACAGATAGATTCCTATCAGCGCAACTGCACCGGTGCAGAAATTAATGACCAGGCCCGTTCCGATCATTCCAACAGTGAAGCATATACAAGCGATCAGCGAAGACTTGTGGATATTCTGCTCCACTATCTTGCCTGCAAAAGCCGCCGACATGCCTAAGAAGAAAATCGCCAGTGAAAATGCCCAGCCTGTAGCGAAGGTGCTAACACCTATTTTCTCCGCAATCGCCTCTTTAAATGTACTCCAGCAATAAACCGTACCGATTGAGCAATGAATAAGAAGCGCCGGAATTGCTGCTCTGACCCATTTGTTATTCATGATACCTACTACCTCGCATTATCATAATAAAAAAATCAAAGACTTTGACAGTATAGCATTAGAGGTTGTAAAAATCTATCATATATTAATAATATTTTTTATAAGTAATATTACCGAATACACCGATACATATCCACTCGTCACACGGCTCGCGCCTCGATTCCGAACGTTGCGGTTCTAAGGTTG